>NZ_SCND01000220.1:0-10410 GCF_005503585.1 Pseudomonas sp. 2VD | reverse complement strand
CACCACGACAGCGCCGTCCAGTACACGCAGGGAACGCTCCACCTCGATGGTGAAGTCTACGTGGCCGGGAGTGTCGATGACGTTTACGCGATAGTTGTCGTACTGACCGCGCGAACCCTTCCAGAAGGTGGTAACGGCAGCGGAGGTAATGGTGATACCGCGCTCCTGCTCCTGCACCATCCAGTCGGTGGTCGCAGCGCCGTCATGCACTTCGCCCAGCTTGTGGTTGACGCCGGTATAGAACAGAACCCGCTCCGTGGTGGTGGTCTTGCCCGCGTCAACGTGGGCACAGATACCGATATTACGGTAGCGGTTGATGGGTGTAGTACGGGCCACAATAAGGTCCTCGGGGGTTGGGCAGCGCGATTAGAACCGGTAGTGCGAGAAGGCCTTGTTGGCCTCTGCCATACGGTGCACGTCTTCACGCTTCTTGACTGCTGCGCCCTTGCCTTCAGCGGCATCCAGCAGCTCGCCAGCCAGGCGCAGAGCCATGGACTTCTCGCCACGCTTGCGGGCGAAGTCCACCAGCCAACGCATGGCCAGGGCATTACGACGGGACGGACGGACTTCGACCGGAACCTGGTAAGTCGCACCACCTACGCGGCGGGACTTCACTTCGACCAGCGGAGCGATGGCATCGAGAGCTTTTTCGAAGGTTTCCAGGGGATCGGCCTTGCCGCGTTCCTTCACCTTGTCCAGCGCACCGTAAACGATACGCTCGGCAACGGCTTTCTTGCCGCTTTCCATCACGTGGTTCATGAACTTGGCCAGGATCTGGCTTCCGTATTTCGGATCAGCCAGCACTTCACGCTTGGCCGCTACACGACGTCTTGGCATTGATAAGCCCTCAAACGGTCTTCAGGTTAGCCCGGGACCATAACAGTCAAGTTACGCCCGACCTTACTCTTATCGACTCAGATAAATATAAAAACGCTATTACTTCGGACGCTTGGCGCCGTACTTCGAACGACCCTGCTTACGGTCTTTGACACCCGAGGTGTCCAGCGAACCGCGCACGGTGTGGTAACGCACACCCGGAAGGTCCTTTACACGACCGCCACGGATCAGCACTACGCTGTGCTCTTGCAGGTTGTGACCTTCACCACCGATGTACGAGGAAACCTCGAAACCGTTGGTCAGACGTACACGGCATACCTTACGCAGTGCCGAGTTCGGCTTTTTCGGCGTGGTGGTGTATACGCGGGTGCATACGCCACGACGTTGCGGGCAGTTTTGCAGCGCAGGCACGTCGCTCTTGTCGACCATGCGCTTGCGCGGCTTACGCACCAGCTGGTTGATAGTTGCCATCTATAGCTCCACTGATTGTCTTACGACACACAAACGAAATGACAGAGCGTGCGCCCTGCCAATTTTCGGGGTACAAAATAGTAAAGAGGTTCTTGTACACCGTCAAGACAAAGCCCCGGCTATCGGGATAGCCGGGGCTTGTCGTTGATGCTTAGTTACCGCTCGAGTTCAGCGCTTCGGTCAGTGCGGCTTCCGCCTCGCTGGCACTCACACGCTGCGGCTTGCCGAGGTCGCGCTGACGCTTGCGCTCGCTGTGGTAAGCCAGACCGGTACCGGCCGGGATCAGGCGACCCACGACCACGTTCTCTTTCAGACCACGCAGGAAGTCGCGCTTGCCGGTGACCGCCGCCTCGGTGAGGACGCGGGTGGTCTCCTGGAACGACGCCGCGGAAATGAACGACTCGGTCGACAGGGAGGCCTTGGTGATACCCAGCAGAACCCGCTCGTACTTGGCCGGGAACTTGTCCTCGGTACCGAGCTGTTCGTTCTCTTCCAGCACCTGGGTGAGTTCCACCTGGTCGCCTTTGATGAAGCTGGAGTCGCCGGACTCGCTGACTTCGACCTTGCGCAGCATCTGACGCAGGATGGTCTCGATGTGCTTGTCGTTGATCTTCACGCCCTGCAGACGGTAGACGTCCTGGATCTCGTTGACGATGTACTTCGCCAGCGAGCTCACGCCCAGCAGGCGCAGGATGTCGTGCGGGTTGCTCGGACCGTCGGAGATGACTTCGCCGCGGTTCACCTGTTCGCCTTCGAACACGTTCAGGTGACGCCACTTCGGAATCAGCTCCTCGTACGGATCGCTGCCATCGTTCGGCGTGATGACCAGGCGGCGCTTGCCCTTGGTCTCCTTGCCGAAGGAGATGGTGCCGCTGATTTCCGCCAGGATCGAAGGCTCTTTCGGACGACGAGCCTCGAACAGGTCGGCAACGCGCGGCAGACCACCGGTGATGTCACGGGTCTTCGAGGTTTCCTGCGGGATACGCGCGACAACGTCACCGATGCTCACCTTGGCGCCGTCGGTCAGGTTGACCAGGGCGTTGGCCGGCAGGAAGTACTGCGCCGGTACGTCGGTACCCGGCAGCAGCAGGTCCTTGCCCGCGGCATCGATCAGCTTCACGGCCGGACGGATGTCCTTGCCGGCAGCCGGACGGTCCTTCGGATCCATCACTTCGATGTTGGTCAGGCCGGTCAGTTCGTCGGTCTGACGCTTGACGGTGATGCCCTCTTCCATGCCCACGAAGGCCACGGTACCGTCCACCTCGGTGACGATCGGGTGGGTGTGCGGGTCCCACTTGGCGACGATGGCGCCCGGGTCGACCTTGTCACCTTCCTTGACCGAGATCACCGCACCGTACGGCAGCTTGTAGCGCTCGCGCTCGCGACCGAAGTCGTCGGCAACCGCCAGTTCGCCGGAACGGGAAACCGCGACCAGCGCGCCGTCGGCACGAACCACATGCTTCAGGTTGTGCAGGCGGATGGTACCGCCGTTCTTCACCTGGACGTTGTCGGCCGCGGAGGTCCGGCTGGCCGCACCGCCGATGTGGAAGGTACGCATGGTCAGCTGGGTGCCCGGCTCACCGATGGACTGGGCAGCGATGACACCGACCGCCTCGCCGATGTTGACGCGATGGCCACGGGCCAGGTCGCGGCCGTAGCACATGGCGCAGATGCCATGACGGGTTTCGCAGGTGATCGGGGAACGCACCACCACTTCGTCGACGCTCATCACTTCGAGGAAGTCGACCCACTTCTCGTCGATCAGGGTGCCGGCCGGCACGATGACCTCGTCGCTGCCCGGCTTGAACACGTCGCGCGCGATCACACGGCCGAGCACGCGCTCGCCGAGCGGTTCGACCACGTCGCCGCCTTCGATGTGCGGCGACATCAGCAGGCCGTGCTCGGTACCGCAATCGATCTCGGTCACTACCAGATCCTGGGCCACGTCGACCAGACGACGGGTCAGGTAACCGGAGTTCGCGGTCTTCAGCGCGGTATCCGCCAGACCCTTACGAGCACCGTGGGTGGAGATGAAGTACTGGAGTACGTTCAGGCCTTCACGGAAGTTCGCGGTGATCGGGGTCTCGATGATCGAGCCGTCCGGCTTGGCCATCAGGCCACGCATACCTGCCAGCTGACGGATCTGGGCCGCGGAGCCCCGCGCACCCGAGTCAGCCATCATGTACATGGAGTTGAAGGACTCCTGGTCGACTTCCTTGCCCTCGCGATCGACGACCTTCTCTTTCGAGAGGTTGGCCATCATCGCCTTGGACACTTCGTCGTTGGCCTTCGACCACAGGTCGATCACCTTGTTGTACTTCTCGCCCTGGGTTACCAGGCCGGAGGCGTACTGGCTCTCGATCTCCTTCACTTCGTCGGTGGCGGCGTTGATGATCCGCGCCTTCTCGTCCGGGATGACGAAGTCGTTGACGCCGATGGACACGCCGGAAATGGTCGAGTAGGCGAAACCGGTGTACATCAGTTGGTCGGCGAAGATGACGGTGTCCTTCAGACCCACCACGCGATAGCAGTGGTTGATCAGCTTGGAGATCGCCTTCTTCTTCATCGACTGGTTGACCACGTCGAACGGCAGGCCGGCCGGAACGACCTGGAACAGCAGCGCGCGGCCGACGGTGGTGTCGACGATACGGGTATTGGCGGTCAGTTGGCCGTCTTCACCCTTGATCTTTTCGTTGATGCGCACTTTCACGCGAGCGTGCAGGGACGCCTGGCCGCTGCGGTAGGCGCGGTCGACTTCCTGCAGGTCGGCGAAGGCCATGCCCTCGCCCTTCGCGTTGATCGCTTCACGGGTCATGTAGTACAGACCCATTACCACGTCCTGCGACGGAACGATGATCGGCTCGCCGTTGGCGGGCGACAGGATGTTGTTGGTGGACATCATCAGCGCGCGCGCTTCCAGCTGGGCCTCGAGGGTCAGCGGAACGTGGACGGCCATCTGGTCACCGTCGAAGTCGGCGTTGTACGCGGCGCAGACCAGCGGGTGCAGCTGGATCGCCTTGCCTTCGATGAGGACCGGCTCGAACGCCTGGATGCCCAGACGGTGCAGGGTCGGCGCACGGTTCAGGAGAACCGGATGCTCGCGGATAACTTCGGCGAGAACGTCCCAGACCTCGGGCAGCTCGCGCTCGACCATTTTCTTGGCGGCCTTGATGGTGGTGGCCATGCCACGACCTTCCAGCTTGCCGAAGATGAACGGCTTGAACAGCTCCAGGGCCATCTTCTTCGGCAGACCGCACTGGTGCAGGCGCAGGGTCGGGCCCACGGTGATCACGGAACGACCGGAGTAGTCCACGCGCTTGCCGAGCAGGTTCTGACGGAAGCGACCTTGCTTGCCCTTGATCATGTCGGCCAGCGACTTCAGCGGACGCTTGTTCGAGCCAGTGATGGCGCGACCGCGACGGCCGTTGTCGAGCAGGGCGTCGACGGCTTCCTGCAGCATGCGCTTTTCGTTGCGCACGATGATGTCCGGAGCGGCCAGGTCGAGCAGGCGCTTCAGACGGTTGTTACGGTTGATCACCCGACGATACAGGTCGTTCAGGTCGGAAGTCGCGAAGCGACCGCCATCCAGCGGAACCAGCGGACGCAGGTCCGGCGGCAGCACCGGCAGGACGGTCAGGACCATCCACTCAGGCTTGTTGCCGGAGCCCTGGAAGGCTTCCATCAGCTTCAGGCGCTTGGACAGCTTCTTGATCTTGGTTTCCGAGTTGGTCTGCGGAATCTCTTCGCGCAGGCGGCCGATCTCGTGCTCCAGATCGATGGCGTTGAGCAGTTCGTGAACGGCTTCGGCGCCCATGCGAGCATCGAAATCGTCACCGAACTCTTCGAGGGCCTCGAAGTATTGCTCGTCGTTCAGCAGCTGGCCCTTTTCCAGGGTGGTCATGCCCGGATCGATCACCACGTAGCTCTCGAAATAGAGCACGCGCTCGATATCGCGCAGGGTCATGTCCAGCAGCAGGCCGATACGGGACGGCAGCGACTTCAGGAACCAGATGTGGGCAACCGGCGAAGCCAGCTCGATGTGGCCCATGCGCTCGCGGCGCACCTTGGCCAGGGCGACTTCCACGCCGCACTTCTCGCAGATCACACCGCGGTGCTTGAGGCGCTTGTACTTGCCGCACAGGCACTCGTAGTCCTTCACCGGGCCGAAGATCTTGGCGCAGAACAGGCCGTCGCGCTCCGGCTTGAAGGTACGGTAGTTGATGGTTTCCGGCTTTTTAACTTCGCCGAAAGACCAGGAACGAATCATCTCGGGCGAAGCCAGGCCAATACGGATGGCATCGAACTCTTCGATTTGACCCTGGTTTTTCAACAGATTAAGCAAGTCTTTCAAGGCCTTTCCTCCTCACGGACCCGGTGCGACCGGCCTTGACCAGCCGCACCGTCTAGCGTCACGTGTTATTCGGTTTCCAGTTCGATGTCGATGCCGAGCGAACGGATCTCTTTGATCAGAACGTTGAAGGACTCGGGCATGCCGGCCTCCATGCGGTGATCGCCGTCCACGATGTTCTTGTACATCTTGGTCCGGCCGTTCACGTCGTCCGACTTGACCGTCAGCATTTCCTGCAGGGTGTACGCCGCGCCATAGGCTTCCAGCGCCCACACCTCCATCTCACCGAAGCGCTGACCACCGAACTGTGCCTTACCACCCAGCGGCTGCTGGGTAACCAGGCTGTACGAGCCGGTGGAACGGGCGTGCATCTTGTCGTCCACCAGGTGGTTCAGCTTGAGCATGTACATGTAGCCGACGGTGGTCGGACGCTCGAACTGGTTGCCGGTACGGCCGTCGAACAGACGCATCTGGCCGCTTTCCGGCAGGTCGGCCAGCTTCAGCATGGCCTTGATCTCACGTTCCTTGGCGCCATCGAACACCGGGGTCGCCATCGGTACGCCACCGCGCAGGTTCTTGGCCAGCGCGAGGATCTCGTTGTCGCCCAGCTCGTCGAGGTTTTCCTCGCGACCGCCGATCTCGTTGTAGATCTCGTGCAGGAACTTACGCAGT
The DNA here is from genome assembly GCF_005503585.1 of Pseudomonas sp. 2VD. Classification (NCBI taxonomy): domain Bacteria; kingdom Pseudomonadati; phylum Pseudomonadota; class Gammaproteobacteria; order Pseudomonadales; family Pseudomonadaceae; genus Pseudomonas; species Pseudomonas sp. 2VD. The sequence goes on along the minus strand of NZ_SCND01000220.1, from coordinate 4,082 downwards.
TCGGCGACCTTGCGCTGCTCTTCGAGCATGCGGTTGATCTTCTCGCCCAGCCCCTTGGCCGCGAGGCCCAGGTGGGTTTCGAGGATCTGACCGACGTTCATACGCGACGGTACGCCCAGCGGGTTGAGGACGATGTCGACCGGCGTGCCATTGGCATCGTGCGGCATGTCTTCCACCGGCATGATCACCGAGACCACACCCTTGTTACCGTGACGGCCGGCCATCTTGTCGCCCGGCTGGATGCGACGCTTGATCGCCAGGTAGACCTTGACGATCTTCAGCACGCCCGGAGCCAGGTCGTCGCCCTGCTGCAGCTTGCGCTTCTTGTCCTCGAACTTGTCGTCCAGGAGCTGGCGACGATCGCTGATGTAGGCCTGGGCCTTCTCCAGCTGTTCGTTCAGGGCGTCGTCCGCCATGCGCAGCTTGAACCACTGGCCGCGCTCGAGACCGTCGAGGTAGTCGTCGGTGATCTCCGTACCCTTCTTCAGCGCCGGGCCACCTTCAGCCTTGGCACCGACCAGGGCGGCACGCAGACGCTCGAAGGTCGCGCCTTCGACGATGCGGAACTCTTCGTTCAGGTCCTTGCGGATCTGGTCGAGTTGCATCTTCTCGATGGACAGAGCGCGGGAGTCGCGCTCGACGCCGTCGCGGGTGAAGACCTGAACGTCGATGACGGTACCCTTGGTGCCGGTCGGCACACGCAGGGAGGTGTCCTTCACGTCGGACGCCTTCTCACCGAAGATCGCGCGCAGCAGCTTCTCTTCCGGAGTCAGCTGGGTCTCGCCTTTCGGAGTGACCTTGCCGACCAGGATGTCACCGGCCTGCACTTCGGCGCCGACGTAGACGATACCGGCTTCGTCCAGCTTGTTCAGCGCGGCCTCGCCCACGTTCGGGATGTCCGCGGTGATTTCCTCTGGGCCGAGCTTGGTGTCACGAGCGACGCAGGTCAGTTCCTGGATGTGGATCGTGGTGAAACGATCTTCCTGGACCACGCGCTCGGACAGGCAGATGGAGTCTTCGAAGTTGAAGCCGTTCCAGGGCATGAACGCTACGCGCATGTTCTGGCCCAGGGCCAGTTCGCCCATGTCGGTGGACGGACCGTCGGCCAGGATGTCGCCGCGCGCGACCACGTCACCCTTGCTCACCAGCGGACGCTGGTTGATGCAGGTGTTCTGGTTGGAACGGGTGTACTTGGTCAGGTTGTAGATGTCGACACCCGCTTCGCCGGTCTCGACTTCGTCATCCGCCACGCGAACCACGACACGGCTGGCATCGACCGAGTCGATCACACCGCCACGGCGAGCCACGACGCAGACGCCGGAGTCGCGCGCCACGTTGCGCTCCATGCCGGTACCCACCAGCGGCTTGTCGGCACGCAGGGTCGGCACGGCCTGACGCTGCATGTTCGAGCCCATGAGTGCGCGGTTGGCGTCATCGTGCTCGAGGAACGGAATCAGCGAGGCAGCGACGGAAACGACCTGCTTCGGCGACACGTCCATCAGGGTCACGTCTTCCGGCGCCTTCACGGTGAATTCGTTCAGGTGACGCACGGCCACCAGTTCGTCCACCAGTTGACCCTTCTCGTTGAGGGTCGCCGAAGCCTGGGCGATGACGTGGTCGGCTTCTTCGATCGCCGACAGGAACACGATCTCGTCGGTTACCAGGCTGTCCTTGACCACGCGGTACGGGCTCTCGAGGAAGCCGTACTTGTTGGTGCGGGCGTAGGTCGCCAGGGAGTTGATCAGACCGATGTTCGGACCTTCAGGGGTTTCGATCGGGCACACGCGGCCGTAGTGGGTCGGGTGTACGTCACGAACCTCGAAGCCCGCACGCTCACGGGTCAGACCGCCCGGGCCGAGCGCGGAGACGCGGCGCTTGTGGGTGATCTCGGAAAGCGGGTTGTTCTGGTCCATGAACTGCGACAGCTGGCTCGAACCGAAGAACTCCTTGATCGCGGCAGCCACCGGCTTGGCGTTGATCAGGTCCTGCGGCATCAGGCCTTCGCTTTCGGCCATGGACAGGCGTTCCTTGACCGCGCGCTCGACGCGCACCAGGCCCACGCGGAACTGGTTCTCGGCCATTTCGCCGACGCAACGGACGCGACGGTTGCCCAGGTGGTCGATGTCATCGACGATGCCCTTGCCGTTACGGATGTCGACGAGGGTCTTGAGCACATCGATGATGTCTTCCTTGCTCAGGACGCCCGGACCTTCGATCTCGGTACGACCGATACGGCGGTTGAACTTCATCCGGCCCACGGCCGACAGGTCGTAACGCTCGGCGCTGAAGAACAGGTTGCCGAACAGGGTCTCGGCAGCTTCCTTGGTCGGCGGCTCGCCCGGACGCATCATCCGGTAGATTTCGACCAGGGCTTCCAGCTGGTTGCTGGTGTTGTCGATCTTCAGGGTGTCGGAGATGAACGGACCGCAGTCGATGTCGTTGGTGTACAGAGTCTCGATGCGCACGACCTGAGCCTTGGCCACCTTGGCCAGGAGGTCGAGGGTCAGCTCGGTGTTGCACTCGGCGATGATCTCGCCGGTAGCCGGATGCACGATCGCCTTGGCGATGGTACGGCCGATCAGGTAGTCGAACGGCACTTCCAGCTGGCTCACGCCAGCCTTTTCCAGCTGGTTGATGTGGCGGGCAGTGATACGACGCCCCTGCTCCACGATCACCTTGCCGCTGCCATCCTTGATGTCGATGCTCGCGACTTCACCGCGCAGACGCTGCGGGACCAGTTCCAGGTTCAGGGTCTCGCCCTTGATGTGGAAGACGTTGGTCGCGTAGAAGGCGTTGAGGATCTCTTCGGTGCTGTAGCCGAGCGCGCGCAGCAGTACCGAGGCCGGCAGCTTGCGGCGACGGTCGATACGGACGAACACGCAGTCCTTCGGATCGAACTCGAAGTCCAGCCAGGAACCGCGGTAAGGAATGATCCGCGCGGAGTACAGCAGCTTGCCGGAGCTGTGGGTCTTGCCACGGTCGTGGTCGAAGAACACGCCCGGGGAACGGTGCAGCTGGGAGACGATGACACGCTCGGTACCGTTGATGATGAAGGTACCGTTCTCGGTCATCAGGGGGATTTCCCCCATGTAGACTTCTTGTTCCTTGATGTCCTTGATCGCCTTGTTCGACGACTCGCGGTCGAAGATGATCAGGCGAACTTTCACGCGCAGCGGTACGGCGAAGGTCACGCCGCGCAGCACGCACTCCTTGACATCGAATGCCGGCTCACCCAGACGGTAGCCGACGTATTCCAGGGCAGCATTGCCGGAATAGCTGATAATCGGGAAAACGGACTTGAAGGCCGCGTGCAGACCGATATCGCGGAACTGCTCCTTGGTTGCGCCAGCCTGCAGGAATTCGCGATAGGAATCCAGCTGGATGGCCAGCAAATACGGCACATCCATGACGTCCGGCAACTTGCTAAAGTCCTTGCGGATACGTTTTTTCTCAGTGTATGAGTAAGCCATCAGCGTTCCCCAGCTTGGTCACCTGCTTGTTTGGCGTCTCCGACGGGAGCAGCCGGAAAATCTTGCAGACCCCTTGGCCTGCATTGCCCACTCGGGGCACTTTCACGTCTTGGGTGGAACGCCCGAGGCGAGTCCACCCAGAACGGAAAAAGGCCGGTGGCAAAAGCCACCAGCCATCAGCCTTTCGCTTGACGCTCGGGCTGTAGACGCAAGGTCGTCGCTTACTTGAGCTCGACTTTGGCGCCTGCTTCTTCCAGGGCTTTCTTGGCGGCTTCGGCTTCTTCTTTCGAAGCGCCTTCCTTCACCACGCCCGGAGCGCCGTCTACGACAGCCTTGGCTTCTTTCAGACCCAGACCGGTCAGTTCGCGAACGACCTTGATCACGTTCACTTTCTTGTCGCCAGCTTCGGCCAGGACGATGGTGAACTCGGTCTGCTCTTCGGCAGCGGCAGCAGCCGGGCCAGCAGCGGCAACGGTAGCTGCAGCAGCGGTAACGCCGAACTTCTCTTCCATCGCCTTGATCAGTTCGACCACTTGCATGACGGACATTTCGGATACGGCGTTGATGATGTCTTCGTTGGTCAGAGCCATGACTCTAATTCCTGTATTGGGG
>NZ_SCND01000021.1:0-33598 GCF_005503585.1 Pseudomonas sp. 2VD | reverse complement strand
GCCCCATCAGGCGCTTGACCGAAATGATGGTATTGAAGGGATCCTTCGCGGCGGCCGCGCGGGCGCTCTCACCCACTTCCGCCCGCTCGGCGTGATAACGCACCGCGGAAGGCAGGATCAGGCGCCCCTGCGCATCCGGCAAGGGCTCGGCGACGCCGCTACGCACCGCGGCGACCAGCGAATTAGTGGTACCCAGGTCGATCCCAACCGCCAGGCGACGCTCATGGGGCTTGGGACTCTGACCGGGCTCGGCGATCTGCAGTAGGGCCATGCTCTGTCTTAACTATGGGGTGCGACCCGGGGGCCGCAGGGATTAATCGTCGAGTCGCTCTTCCAGCTGGCGCACTTCCTGCGCGAGCTTGTCGAGGAACTGCATGCGACGGACCAGGCGTTCGGCCTCTTCGCGGCGCTGCGCATCGTCCCAGCACGCGGCGAACTCGCGCTCCAGCTCGGCCTGGGCGGCCTTGAGCCGACGCTTGAAGGTCGCCACGCCGGTCAGGTCGGCGCTGTCCTGCAACTCCTCCAGTTCCTCGCGCAGCTGCATCTGCTGCAGGAGAAACTCCGGATCCTGCACCGTAGCCTCCAAGGGCAACTCGTGACCACTCAGGGTCAACAGGTACAGGGCCCGGCGCGGAGCGCTCTTCAGGGTCTGGTAGGCCTCGTTCAGTTGCGCCGCGCGCTCCAGGGCGAGACGCTGCTCGCGCTCGGGAGCGTCGGCGAAACGGTCGGGATGGACGCTGCGCACCAACTCGCGATAGCGCTGGCCGAGCTCGTCGAGATCGACCAGGAAAGCCGGTTGCAGGTCGAACTGGGCGAAATGACAGGGTTTACCCACGCCGGCCTCAGACGTTGAAGCTTTCGCCGCAGCCGCATTCGCCACGAACGTTGGGATTGTTGAACTTGAAGCCTTCGTTGAGCCCTTCGCGAGTGAAGTCCAGCTCGGTGCCATCGAGATAGACCAGGCTTTTCGGGTCGATGATGACCTTCACGCCATGGCTCTCGAAGACCAGGTCCTCGGCCGCCAGTTCATCGACGAATTCGAGGACATAGGCAAGCCCGGAACAGCCAGTGGTGCGCACGCCAAGACGGATACCCTCGCCCTTGCCGCGCCCCTCGAGGGAGCGCTGCACGTGTTTGGCGGCGGCTTCGGTCATGCTGATGGCCATTGCAACTCCTTACTCGTCACGAGCGGCTTAGAGCAAACCCTTCTTCTGCTTGTAGTCGCGAACGGCGGCCTTGATGGCGTCTTCGGCGAGAACGGAGCAGTGGATCTTCACCGGCGGCAGGGCCAGCTCTTCGGCGATGGTGGTGTTCTTGATGGTTTCCGCCTCGTCCAGGGTCTTGCCCTTCATCCACTCGGTGGCGAGGGAGCTGGAGGCGATCGCGGAACCGCAACCGTAGGTCTTGAACTTGGCGTCTTCGATCACGCCCTGCTCGTTGACCTTGATCTGCAGGCGCATCACGTCGCCGCAGGCCGGCGCGCCGACCATGCCGGTGCCGACGTTGGGATCGGCAGCGTCGAGCTTGCCGACGTTGCGCGGGTTTTCGTAGTGGTCGATGACCTTTTCGCTATATGCCATGGCTAATCCTCACGTTTTTCCGGGGCACGAGGCGCTCAGTGCGCCTGCCATTCGACCTGGGACAGGTCGACGCCCTCTTTGTACATATCCCACAGCGGCGACAGTTCGCGCAGCTTGGAAACGGCCTCGACCACCTTCTTCGCGGCATAGTCGATCTCTTCCTCGGTGGTGAAGCGACCGAAGGTGAAGCGGATGGAGCTATGCGCCAGTTCGTCGTTGCGGCCCAGGGCGCGCAATACGTAGGACGGCTCCAGGGACGCCGAGGTACAGGCCGAACCGGAGGAGACCGCGAGGTCCTTGAGTGCCATGATCAGCGACTCGCCCTCGACGTAGTTGAAGCTGACGTTGAGGTTGTGCGGGACGCGGGAGGTCATGCTGCCGTTGATGTAGAGCTCTTCCAGGCCGTCGATCTGCGCGAAGAAGCGGTCGCGGAGCGCCAGCACGCGGGCGTTCTCCTGGGCCATTTCTTCCTTGGCGATGCGGAACGCCTCGCCCATGCCGACGATCTGGTGGGTGGCCAGGGTGCCGGAACGCATGCCGCGCTCATGGCCGCCGCCGTGCATCTGGCCCTCGATGCGGACGCGCGGCTTGCGCCGGACGTAGAGCGCGCCAATGCCTTTCGGGCCGTAGGTCTTGTGCGCGGAGAAGGACATCAGGTCGACCTTGAGCTTGTCCAGGTCGATCTCGACCTTGCCGGTCGACTGTGCGGCGTCGACGTGGAACAGCACGCCGCGGGAGCGGGTCAGCTCGCCGATGGCGGCGATGTCGTTGACGGTGCCGATCTCGTTGTTCACGTGCATGACCGAGACCAGGATGGTGTCGTCACGCAGCGCCGCCTCGACCAGAGCCGGAGTGATCAGGCCATCTTCGCCCGGCTCCAGGTAGGTCACTTCGAAACCTTCGCGCTCCAGCTGGCGGCAGGTGTCGAGGACCGCCTTGTGCTCGATCTTCGAGGTGATGATGTGCTTGCCCTTGCCCGAGTAGAAGTGCGCGACGCCCTTGATCGCCAGGTTGTCGGACTCGGTGGCGCCGGAGGTCCAGACGATCTCGCGGGGATCGGCGTTGACCAGTTCGGCCACCTGGCGACGGGCGTTCTCCACGGCTTCCTCGGCTTTCCAGCCGAACACGTGGGAACGCGAAGCCGGGTTGCCGAAGTTGCCGTCCATCAGCAGGCATTCGCTCATCTTCTGGGCGACGCGGGGATCGACGGGAGTGGTCGCGGAGTAATCGAGGTAGATCGGCAATTTCATCAGGTAACTCCTACAGGCTGGCGCCCTGCTCAGTCGATGGCGGACGCTTCAATCTTGTCGAGACGAGGCGTCTTGCCTGAGCAACGGCGTTCGTCCTGGCGCAGCGCGACCTCCTGGACCTCCTGGCGGCTGACCAGATCGGCCAGGCTGATGCCGCTGAGGAACTCATGGATCTGCAAACTGAGGTCGCACCACAGGTGGTGGGTCAGACAGGTATCGCCGGAGTGGCAATCGCCCTGCCCCTGGCAGCGGGTCGCGTCGACGGATTCGTTGACCGCGTCGATCACCTGCGCCACATGGATGCCCGACATATGGCGGGACAGCTGGTAGCCGCCGCCCGGGCCGCGCACGCTGGTCACCAGGTTGCCACGGCGCAACTTGGCGAACAGCTGTTCGAGATAGGACAGGGAAATGCCTTGGCGTTCGGAGATATCGGCCAGCGAGACCGGACCTTGCTGAGCATGCAGCGCCAGGTCGAGCATGGCGGTTACGGCGTAGCGGCCTTTGGTGGTCAGACGCATGGGCTTTTCCCATCGGGATCATTCGGGGTTGACGCGGATTATGCTCTTATCCGAGTAATTAGGTCAACTATAAGACCGATCAAATTACTCAGGATTAGGCAAATTCAGGGCGCTATATGCTAGCAGAAAGCCGCCGGCCGCGCATTACGCGGCCGGATTGCCATCCTCGTCCTTGACCCCGGCGAAATCCTCCTCGCGCAATACCGGCAGATCCTTCGCGCAGTAGTCGCTCCCCAGGGCGGTGAGCGCCTGGCACATGCCCTCGAGCCGGCCGTCGACGGCCTGCAGGTGATCGAGCAACTGACCAATGGCACGCGCCACCGGGTCCGGCATGTCCTGGCTGACTCCGTAGGCATCGAAGCCGAGTTTCTCCGCCATCGCCTGGCGCTTGGCCTGCTGCTCGGTATCCTCGCGCATGATGATCCGCCCGGGAATGCCGACCACGGTGGCACCCGGCGGGACTTCCTTGGTCACCACGGCATTGGAGCCGACCTTGGCGCCCTCGCCGACGGTGAACGGGCCGAGCACCTTGGCACCGGCACCGACCACCACGTTGTTGCCGAGGGTGGGGTGGCGCTTGCCCTTGTTCCAGGTGGTACCGCCCAGGGTGACGCCCTGGTAGAGGGTGACGTCGTCGCCGATCTCGGCGGTTTCGCCGATGACGATGCCCATGCCGTGGTCGATGAAGAAGCGCCGGCCGATCCTGGCCCCCGGGTGGATCTCGATGCCGGTCATCCAGCGGCCGAAATTGGACACCAGGCGCGCCAGCCACTTCCAGCCGGACGTCCACAAGCCGTGGGCCAGCCGATGCAGCCAGACGGCGTGCAGGCCCGGATAACAGGTGAGGACCTCGAGTGCGTTGCGAGCCGCCGGATCACGGTGGAATACGCTTTGGATATCTTCACGCACACGTTCGAACATCAGTCGTCACTCCGCTTGTAGGACAGGCCTCGGGCCACCTTCTGGGTTTCGGTCAGGATCCCGCGCAGGATATTCATTTCCAGCTTGCTGATCGCGCTGCGCCCATACAGGCGCCGCAACCGCGACATCAGGTGGCGCGGCTTCTCCGGATCGAGGAAGCCGATATCGATCAGCGTCCTCTCCAGATGCGCGTAATAGAGTTCCAGCTCGTCGGCCGTCACCAGCTCGGTGTTGAGCATCGAGGTGGACTCGAACTTTTCCATCTTGGTCGGCTTGCCCTGGGCCGCCAGCCACGCCATGCGCACCTCGTAGGTGAGCACCTGGACCGCGGCCGCCAGGTTCAGCGAGCCGAACTCGGGATCGGAGGGGATATGCACATGGAACTGGCAGCGCTGCAATTCTTCGTTGGTCAAACCCGCATATTCGCGCCCGAATACCAGGGCCACCTCGCCATTCGCCTCCAGGTGCTCCAGGCAGGTCGTCGCGCACTCGCGCGGATCCAGCAGCGGCCAGGGAATCCGCCGGTCGCGGGCGCTGGTGCCGAGCACCACGCTGCAGCCGCTCAGGGCCTCTTCCAGGGTGTCCACCACCCTTGCGGCGTCGAGGATGTCGGTGGCGCCGGAAGCCCGCGCCACCGCGTCGCCGTGGGGAAAGCTTTCCGGCTGCACCAGCACCAGTTGCGACAGGCCCATGTTCTTCATGGCACGGGCCGCCCCGCCGATGTTGCCGGGATGACTGGTGTTGACCAACACCACACGAATACGGTCGAGCAACGCCGATGCTCTCCAACGCCAAGTTACTGAAGGGTGTGAAATCCTACAGCAGAGGTCAGCTTTATACCATGCGGCCGACAGGTCGCCCTTCAAACGCCATCGGTTTCTGCTAGAATGGCCGGCTTTCTTTAACGACCCAGGTGACCTCTCCATGCAGCCTATGCTGAATATCGCCCTGCGCGCCGCTCGCAGCGCCGGTGAACTGATTTTCCGCTCCATCGAACGCCTGGATGTCATCTCGGTCAACGAGAAGGATGCCAAGGACTACGTGACCGAAGTCGATCGCGCCGCCGAGCAGACCATCGTCGCCGCGCTGCGCAAGGCCTATCCGACTCACGCGATCATGGGCGAGGAAGGCGGCTTCATCGAAGGCAGCGGCGAGGGCGCCGATTACCTCTGGGTGATCGATCCGCTGGACGGCACCACCAACTTCATCCATGGCGTACCGCACTTCGCCGTGAGCATCGCCTGCAAGTACAAGGGCCGCCTGGAGCACGCCGTGGTCCTCGACCCGGTACGCCAGGAAGAATTCACCGCCAGCCGCGGTCGCGGCGCCGCCCTCAACGGTCGCCGCCTGCGCGTCAGCGGCCGCAAGAGCCTGGAAGGCGCCCTGCTCGGCACCGGGTTCCCGTTCCGCGACAACCAGATCGACAATCTCGACAACTACCTGAACATGTTCCGCAGCCTGGTCGGCCAGACCGCCGGCATCCGCCGCGCCGGCGCCGCCAGTCTGGACCTGGCCTACGTCGCCGCCGGACGCTACGACGCCTTCTGGGAATTCGGCCTGTCCGAATGGGACATGGCGGCAGGCGCCCTGCTGGTACAGGAAGCCGGCGGCCTGGTGAGCGACTTCACCGGCAGCCACGAATTCCTCGAGAAGGGTCACATCGTCGCCGGCAACACCAAATGCTTCAAGGCACTGCTGACCACCATCCAGCCGCACCTGCCGCCGTCGCTGAAGCGCTGATCCGCCGCTGACGAAGAACCCGGCCTGGCGCCGGGTTTTTCATCTCCATAAAAATGCACAAGGGCGCCCGCGGGCGCCCTTGTGCATCATTGCGACAGTCAGGCTCAGCGCAGCGTTTCACCCTGGCTGAGGATCAGCCGGCCATTCTTGTCGACCGGGATCTGGCTGCCCGGATCGCGCTCCATGCGGATCTGCCCGGCCTTGCCGTCGAGCATGTACTTCACGTCATAGCCGACGACCTTCTCGCTGCTGTCATGCACGGTGCTGCAGCGGGTTTCGGTTGTGGTGTAGGTGTCACGCTCCTGCATGCCTTCCTGCACCTTGTTGCCGGCGTAGCCGCCGCCGACGGCGCCGGCCACGGTGGCGATCTTCTTGCCGGTACCGCCGCCGATCTGGTTGCCCAGCAAGCCGCCGACCACCGCACCGATGGCGGTACCGGCGATCTGGTGCTGGTCCTTGACCGGACGCTGGCGGGTCACGGCCACGTCCTTGCAGACCTGGCGCGGCGTCTTGATGGTTTCCTTGACCGGCTGGACAGCGACGACCTCGGCGTAGTCGGGACCGCGATCCACCAGGCTATAGGTGGCTACCGCGCCACCTGCGGTCACGCCTACGGCACCCAGAACGGCCCCGACGAGCATCGACTTGTTCACATGTACCTCCTGGCTTTCATCCAATGCGGGCTATGTTCGCCCTTTGCCTTGCCTAGGACTGGGCAAAAACCACCAAGTTCCAGGCTCCCGACAAACGTTTCGTTGGCGCAGATACGAAAACTCCCGCCAAAAGCGGGAGTCCTCGAGTGACCGGCAGGCGCCGGAGTGCCGAACCAGAGCGCCTCAGGGGCGATCGTCGACGGTGTCCTTGGCCTGCGGCGGGATCAGGTCCTCGCTGGTCAGGTTCAGCCAGATCAAGACCACGTTGGCGATGTAGATCGACGAGTAGGTACCCGCCATTACACCGACGAACAGGGCGATGGAGAAACCGAACAGGTTGTCGCCGCCGAAGAACAGCAGCGCGGCGATGGCCAGCAGCGTGGAGACCGAGGTGGCGATGGTGCGCAACAGGGTCTGGCTGGTGGAGATGTTCAGGTTCTCGATCAGACTGGCCTTGCGCAGCACGCGGAAGTTCTCGCGCACCCGGTCGAAGATCACGATGGTGTCGTTCAGCGAGTAACCGACCACCGCCAGCACAGCGGCGAGGACGGTCAGGTCGAAGGTCACCTGGAAGAACGACAGCACGCCCATCACGATGATCGCATCGTGCACCAGCGAGAGGATCGCACCGAGGGCGAACTTCCACTGGAAGCGGAAGCCGACGTACAGCAGGATGCCGCCCAGCGCCAGGAGCATGCCGAGGCCGCCCTGGTCGCGCAGTTCTTCACCCACCTGCGGGCCGACGTACTCGACCCGCTTCAGGTTCGCCGGGTTGCCGGTATCGGCCTGCTGCAAGGCGGTAGCGACCTTCTTGCCCAGTTCCGGGTCCTCGCTGGGCATCCGCACCAGCACGTCGCGGGCGTCGCCGAAGCTCTGCACCACGGCGTCCTCGTAGCCGGCGCCGACCAGTTGACCACGCACCTTGCCGAGATCGGCCGGTTGTTCGTAGGTCAGCTCGATCAGCGTACCGCCGGTGAAGTCGAGGCCGAAGTTGATGCCCTTGGTGAACCAGCTGCCCAGGGCGATGACGGTCAGGATCAGGGTGACGGCAAACGCGATGTTGCGGATGCCCATGAAGTTGATGGTACCGATCTTGATATTCATCTCAGTCCCCTTAGATCCACAGCTTCTTGAAGTCACGCCCGCCGAAGATCAGGTTGACCATTGCGCGGGTGACCATGATGGCCGTGAACATCGAGGTGATGATGCCGAGCGACATGGTCACGGCAAATCCTTTCACCGGGCCGGTGCCCATGGCGTAGAGGATGCCGCCGACCAGCAGCGAGGTCAGGTTGGCGTCGAGGATCGCGGTGAAGGCACGGTTGAAGCCTTCGTGGATCGCCCGCTGGACCGACATGCCATTGGCCAGCTCCTCGCGTATCCGCGAGAAGATCAGCACGTTGGCGTCCACCGCCATGCCCATGGTCAGCACGATACCGGCGATGCCCGGCAGGGTCAGGGTCGCGCCGAGGATCGACATCAGCGCTACCAGCATGACCATGTTGAAGGCCAGCGCAACGGTGGCGATCACGCCGAAGAAACGGTAGATGACGATGATGAACAGCGATACGAAGAGCATGCCCCAGAGCGACGCATCGACACCCTTGGCGATGTTGTCCGCCCCCAGGCTCGGGCCGATGGTGCGTTCTTCGGCGAAGTACATCGGTGCAGCCAGGCCGCCGGCACGCAGCAGCAGGGCCAGTTCGGAGGACTCGCCCGGGCCATCGAGGCCGGTGATGCGGAACTGGTTGCCCAGCGGCGACTGGATGGTCGCCAGACTGATGATCTGCTTCTCTTCCTTGAACGCCGGAACCGCGACCTCCTTCTCGACGCCATCGACCATCTGCTTGGTGTAGCGGGTCACCGGCTTCTGCTCGATGAACACCACCGCCATGCTGCGGCCGACGTTGTTGCGGGTGGCGCGGTTCATCAGCTCGCCGCCGTGGCCATCCAGGCGGATGTTCACCTGCGGGCGGCCGTTCTCGTCGAAACTGGCGCTGGCGTCGGTGACCTGGTCGCCGGTGATGATCACCCCGCGCTCCAGCGGCACCGGCGGACGGCGCGGCTCGCGGAACTCGAAGGTCTCGGTGGCGGACTTCAGGGCGTCCGGCTCGGCGGCCAGGCGGAATTCGAGGTTGGCGGTCTTGCCGAGGATCCGCTTGGCTTCCGCGGTGTCCTGCACGCCCGGCAGCTCGACCACGATACGATTGGCGCCCTGGCGCTGCACCAGCGGCTCGGATACGCCCAGCTCGTTGACCCGATTGCGGACGGTGGTGAGGTTCTGCTTGATGGAGTATTCGCGGATTTCCGCCAGTTTGGCCTGGGTCAGGGCGACGCGCAGGACCTGCAGGCCGTTGCGCTCTTCGGGCACGACCTCGAAATCGCGGAAGTCCTTGGCGATCAGGCTGCGCGCCTTGTCCAGGGATTCGCTGTCGGTGAAGCCGAGCTGGATCGCGCGATCCTGGATCGGCAGGCTGCGGTAGCGCACGCGCTCCTTGCGCAGCAGGCTCTTCACTTCGCTTTCATAGACCTTCAGGCGGGCATCGACCGCCTTGTCCATGTCCACTTCCAGCAGGAAGTGCACACCGCCGGACAGATCCAGGCCGAGCTTCATCGGGCTGCCGCCCAGCTTGCGCAGCCACTCGGGAGTGGTCTGGGCCAGGTTCAGCGCCACCACGTAGTCGTCGCCCAGGGTCCGGCGCACCACTTCCTTGGCGGGAAGCTGGTCGTCCTGCTTGACCAGGCGGATCAGGCCGCCCTTCTTCGACAGGCTGTTGGCCTTCACCGCGATACCGGCGTCGGTCAGCGCCTTGGCAGCGCGGTCGACGTCGGCCTGGGTGACCTGCAGCGCCGTGCTGGCGCCGCTGATCTGCACCGCCGGGTCGTCCGGGTAGAGGTTGGGTGCGGAATAGATGAACCCGACGGCGAGGACCGCCAGGATCAGCAGATATTTCCACAGAGGATACTTGTTGAGCATGACACCGCCCGTTATGACGCGGGGCGCCTTGCGCGCCCCGTCATGTGTTTAGGTGAAAATCAGATCGCTTTCAGGGTGCCTTTCGGCAGGGTCGCGGCAATCGCGGCCTTCTGGAACTTCAGCTCGACGTTGTCGGAAACCTCGACGACGACGAAATCGTCGGCGACCTTGGTCACCTTGCCGGCGATACCGCCGGAAGTGACGACTTCGTCACCTTTCTGCAGGTTGCCCAGCAGGCTCTTGTGTTCCTTGGCGCGCTTGGCCTGGGGACGCCAGATCATCAGGTAGAAGATGACCAGGAAACCGACCAGGAAGACCCACTCGAAACCGGTGCCGGCCGGGCCAGCGGCTGCCGGAGCGGCTGCGTCGGCGTAGGCAGCGGGAATTAGAAAGCTCATGTAGCACTCCTGTCACAAAGCAATAGAGTTGGATAAAGGAAAGTCAGGCATCCAGCGGCGGCGTGGGAAGGCCGCGCTTGGCATAGAAGGCATCGACAAAGGCGGCCAATGTACCCTGTTGGATTGCCTCGCGCAAACCAGCCATAACCCGCTGATAATGCCGCAAGTTGTGGATGGTATTGAGCATGCTACCGAGCATTTCCCCGCACTTGTCCAAGTGGTGCAGATAGGCGCGGGAAAAATGTTTGCAGGTGTAACAGTCGCAGGTCGGGTCGAGCGTGGAGTCGTCGTGCTTGTGTACCGAGTTGCGGATCTTGATCACCCCGCTGTCGACGAACAGGTGGCCGTTGCGCGCATTGCGCGTCGGCATCACACAGTCGAACATGTCCACGCCGCGGCGCACGCCTTCCACCAGGTCTTCCGGCTTGCCCACGCCCATCAGGTAGCGCGGCTTGTCGGCCGGCATCTGCGGCGGCAGGAAATCGAGCACGCGGATCATCTCTTCCTTCGGCTCGCCCACCGACAAACCACCGATGGCTAGGCCGTCGAAGCCGATCTCCTGCAAGCCATCCAGCGAGCGCAGGCGCAGGTCCTCGTGCATACCGCCCTGGACGATGCCGAACAGCGCCGACGGGCTATCGCCATGGGCGATCTTCGAGCGCTTGGCCCAGCGCAGCGACAGCTCCATGGAGCGCTTGGCGACGTCATGGTCGGCCGGGTACGGCGTGCACTCGTCGAAGATCATCACGATGTCCGAGCCCAGGGCGCGTTGCACCGCCATGGACTCCTCCGGCCCCATGAAGACCTTGGCGCCGTCCACCGGCGAGGCGAAGGTCACGCCCTCCTCCTTGATCTTGCGCATGGCTCCCAGGCTGAACACCTGGAAACCGCCGGAGTCGGTGAGGATCGGGCCTTTCCACTGCATGAAGTCGTGCAGGTCGCCGTGGCGCTGGATCACCTCGGTGCCCGGGCGCAACCAGAGATGGAAGGTGTTGCCGAGGATGATCTGCGCGCCGATGTCCTCGATGTCGCGCGGCAACATGCCCTTCACCGTGCCGTATGTGCCCACCGGCATGAAGGCCGGGGTCTCGACCACGCCGCGGGGGAAGGTCAGGCGGCCGCGACGGGCCTTGCCGTCGGTCGCCAGCAGCTCGAAGTTCATGAAGCTCATGGATCAGTCCTCGGGTCCGCGGGGCGCGGGATTGCGGGTGATGAACATGGCATCACCGTAACTGAAGAAGCGATAGCCCTGCGCCACCGCCGCGGCGTAGGCGGCCATGGTCTCCGGGTAGCCGGCGAAGGCCGAGACCAGCATCAGCAGGGTGGATTCGGGCAGGTGGAAGTTGGTGACCAGGGCATCGACCACATGGAACGGCCGGCCCGGGTAGATGAAGATGTCGGTGTCGCCGCTGAAGGGCTTCAGCTCACCGTCGCGTGCCGCGCTTTCCAGCGAGCGCACGCTGGTGGTGCCGACGGCGACTACCCGGCCCCCGCGAGCCCGGCAGGCGGAAACCGCGTCCACCACGTCCTGGCCGACCTCCAGCCATTCGCGGTGCATCACATGGTCCTCGATGCGCTCGACACGCACCGGCTGGAAGGTACCGGCGCCGACATGCAGGGTAACGAAGGCGGTATCCACCCCCTTCGCGCGGATCGCCTCGAGCAGCGCCTCGTCGAAGTGCAGGCCGGCGGTCGGAGCCGCCACCGCACCGGCGCGCTGGGCGTAGACGGTCTGGTAGCGCTCGCGGTCGGCCGCATCGTCCGGTCGGTCGATATAGGGAGGCAACGGCATGTGCCCGACCCGCTCCAGCAAAGGCAGCACAGGCTCGGCGAAAGCGAGTTCGAACAGAGCGTCGTGGCGTTGCAGCATCTCCGCGCTGCCACCACCTTCGACGAGGATCCGCGTGCCGGGCTTGGGCGCCTTGCTGGCGCGTATGTGGGCAAGCACCCGGTGCTGGTCGAGCACGCGCTCGACCAGGACTTCCAGCTTGCCGCCGGATTCCTTCTGGCCGAACAGGCGCGCCGGGATCACCCGGGTATTGTTGAACACCATCAGGTCGCCCGGACGCAGGTAGTCCAGGAGATCGGCGAATTGTCTGTGGGCGAGGGTTCCCGTCGGGCCATCCAGCGCCAACAGGCGGCTTGCGCGGCGTTCAGGCAGGGGATGACGGGCGATCAGGGCCTCGGGCAAGTCGAAATGAAAATCGGCGACACGCATGGGGAGACTCTCGAAAGGCCGCGTAGCTTACCGGAAATGTGTTTTCCCCGCCACGAACCCGATTGACCAACGGTAGGCGCCTCCCTATACTGCGCCGCCATTGCCTCGGTGGCGGAATCGGTAGACGCGGCGGATTCAAAATCCGTTTCTGGCGACAGAGTGAGAGTTCGAGTCTCTCCCGAGGCACCAAAAAAAGCCCGCAAATATTTGATTTTGCGGGCTTTTTCGTTTCTGGCGGCGTAAACATGGCGTAACCAGAAAAAGAGCCGTCCGACACACAGGTTAAATCCCGTCGAACAATCCGCCGAGGGCGTCAAGCTCCCACTTCATGATTACCAGTTCGCCAGTGACCTCGGCCGCTGCTGGCCGCTAGTCGGTGTTGCTGTAGCGGATATCCAAGCGTTTCATATGGAAGGGATCAAGGCAGTGCGCCTGTGGGCCAAGGATCTGCCTGTGAAGTGAGGCGCTCGCAAGAGGAGGCCTCGATGGGAATGAAGCATCGACGTCATGCCGATATCCATTGTCCATAACACGAGAAACGGCAGGGTCACACTGTCCGAACGGTGATTTCGGAGCGTCGCACGCCATCGCTGCTCTTCGTACGCATGGCGTGAAGCGCTTCGCACCCAGGTATCCGGACATTGCCCCAAAGACTGGTCCGTTACTCTTTCCCTGAATGGGGTGGGGCATCTTTACCACCGCAAACCGCCTGGTCGGAACAGACGCGAATGGAAAACGCCTGATCACCGCCAGGGCCGGAGCACGCGGGGCCCCCTGTTGTGTAGATCCTTACGGGATTCCTCATTTCAATCGCGTTCTGAATGGTGGAAAGTAGTCGAGCCTGCGCTTGCCAAGCCTCGGGCCAGTTTCCCGGATACGTAGCGATCGTTATTACTTTTCCTGCATCGGTGCCATCTATCCAAGAGTCGAAGGAGTTCCCTGTGGGCTGGTCGAACCCCTCAGTATCCAGCTTAATTTTCGTGGTTATGGTATTCGAGGCGTAAGGTTCGTCAACCGCGTAATCGGTTATGTAACCCGCACCGCACAGCCAGAACTGAGTACTGTCCTTGGCGGATTTTTTATTCTCTGACAATGGCAACGCCAGTGCTTGGGAGACAATTACACTAAGTAGCAGGCTGATGCTCAAGGTGCTGAGAGTCTTTTTATGTTTCTTGACGAGAGCCACCTGCTTGAGTGAATAATTTACCTGCAACTTGTGAAAGCTTTCCCTAATCTGACTCCTCATCTTCAAATGGCTTGAACGCTTGGAATGCAGCGATTACTCTATATGTTGGGCAGGAGGTTGAAAGTAATTTATCGCTAGCTGCTAGATGATTTAAAGGGTCTCTATGTTGCGGACTAGATAATCATGAACGTCGGAGTGTAATCCCATCTAGCCGCATCCGAAATTTTTCCATTTTGTGGTTCTATAATCTTCAACTCTCCAGAGTAGTTGACGAAAAAGTTGACTGCATGACCATCCCCTCCCGTCTTGGATGCACCGAAAAGTATGCCGACTGCATAGGCGCGCTGGAGTTTCAAGGCCTGACTGTCTTTGTATGCCTGCAATGATGCATAGGCTTTGAAGGCAAAGCTAAAGTCATCACACTCAAAAATATCATTTTTATACGAAACAGATGTCGATGAGCGGAAATTTTTATATATTGAATTTATTTTATTCTCATCCACGAGCTCGCATTCATAATTCGCTAGCTGCACGTTCACCTGCGAAAAGCTTATGTCTGGCCAGGTAGCCTGGCCTAGTGCAAAGATGGCAGGGTTGGCAAGGAAGAAAGTATGGATCGTGAATCTTATAGGTGTGTAACTTGTTTTACTCCCTATATAGACGTCTCCATCGTCTTCGCATAGAGCCATTGTTCCGTCGCTCGTTGTAAGAGAATTATCGCTCGCTAGATAGAACCTGAGGTCTGGGGTTGAGGAGTTCGAGTATTTTTCACCGCCCCAGAATGCCCACTGCCAACTGGCGGGCAAGGTACCATTTGAATGAAGCCAGACATGATTGTATGGCCAGCCTAGTAAAATTGTCGACGGGCTTTCTTGGGTCGGAGGAGAACTGAAAGTAACGCCGAATATCCAGTTTCTATGTTCCTCCTTATCCACCATCTGCGCCCAATTCCAATCACTGGACTCTGTCTTTCCATTTTTGGCAGCGAGAATACGCCCCTGAGAATCAGCGAGTAGATATGCTCTGTTGGCATCCAACTGCTCGAGGGTCAACGGTTCGCTGAGAATTAGAGGTCTGCCGAGGGACTGGAAGATGCTTGGCTCTTCCTTGGTTTCATGCTTCTCTTGAAGAGTTTCGCATGGAGCTCGCTCTGCCTGACCTGGCTCTGGCTTTTGCATATATGCCTCTTTTTGTATGGGTGTCATTTTTCTTTTTGGCCGTCGAGAATTTTTATACCTTTCCTTGATTTTCGCTTTTTTCAAGGACTGGGGAAGCCGTTAATTTTCACAGGGATATTTTCATTTTAATATATCGAATCGACTATTAATAGCATTTCGTTTGCTAGAGCAAGGGAGGTTCTCTTTGCGCCTTTGACTTGAACTCGCTATATAAGCTTTTTTGCTTTCTGAGTTTTAGTGACTCTATTCGAGCGGCACTTACTTAACCATCCTTGAACTCCCCTTTTTTGGCTTCCGTACTCTTTGCTTAGCGCACTGGGATTAGTAGTGGATAGGGTTTTAGCCTTCGTTTGAGGGCTCTCTGAATCGCCCCGGGTTTCGTAGACACCTCTTTGCCTTAAACTGAGGCCAATTAGGAGGTGCCATGAGCAACCCGCGTTACCCCGAAGAATTCAAAATCTAAGCAGTCAATCAAGTGACCAAAAAGAAGCTGCCTGTCGCTGATGTAGCGGCCCGTCTCGGCGTGTCGACGCATAGCCTCTATGCCTGGATAAAGCGCTACAGCAAACCTCAAGAAGAACGGCAGCAGGACGATGATCAGCACGCTGAACTGCGTCGTCTGCGAGCCGAACTAAAGCGCGTCACTGAAGAGCGAGATATCTTAAAAAAGGCCGCCGCGTACTTTGCCAAGGAGTGCGGTTGAGGTACGCCTTTATCAAGCAGCGAGCCGGCAACTATTCCATTCGACGGCTTTGCCTGACGCTGAAGGTCCATCCCAGCGGTTATTACGCCTGGTTGTCTGAGCCGCAATCGGCACGCGCTAAAGACGATCAGCGACTGCTGGGTTTGATCAAGCATTCTTGGCTGGAGAGCGGCACCGTTTATGGCTATCGCAAAATCCATGACGATCTGCGCGAGGTCGGTGAAGTTTGCGGGCGCCATCGTGTGGCAAGGCTGATGCGTCTTGAAGGACTGCGCTCTCAGACAGGTTATCGACGCCGCCCTGGAAAGTACGGCGGTAAGCCAGCGGTCGCCTCGCCCAATTTGCTGAAGCGCCAATTCGATGTAGTGGAACCCAACAAGGTTTGGGTAACCGACATCACCTACATTCGTACGTATGAAGGCTGGTTGTATTTGGCGGTGGTGTTGGATCTTTTTTCTCGTCAGGTCGTTGGCTGGTCAATGAAGGCGCAGATGACCACTGATTTGGCTATTAATGCGTTGTTGATGGCGGTTTGGAGGCGTAAACCGAAGCAAGAGGTGATGGTTTATTCCGACCAGCGCAGCCAGTACAGCAGCTCCGATTGGCGCAGCTTTTTGAAGGCAAACAATTTGGTTGCCAGCATGAGTCGTCGAGGCAACTGTCATGACAACGCCGTGGCCGAGAGCTTTTTCCAGCTTCTGAAACGAGAACGGATCAAGCGGAAAATTTACACCACGCGGGAAGATGCTCGTAGCGATGTGTTCGATTACATCGAAATGTTCTACAACTCAAAACGCCGACATGGTTTCAACAATCAGCTGTCACCGCTAGAGTTTGAAAAGCGTCATGCAATGAGCTTGCAATGTGTCTAGAGAATCCGGGGCGATTCAGCCAACTGCGCACTGCCGAGCGTAGCTCGCATTCCTGACCGGCATCTGACCCAACGAAGACTCTAGATCAAACACATGGTTTCTGTAAGTATGCAGGCGCGGTTCAATCTGTAGGAGTCGTAACCACTCCAGCAAAGTCAGCCTGGCTATCGAGCAACTTTCGACATGGGGGTATTGCAAAATAAAAAATAGATTTACATCTAATTTAAGTCCCTCCCGAGCACCATCCTAACTTCCCAAGCGTTTCCAGGGGGAGCACAGGACAGCAGAGAAACCGGCCTTCGCGCCGGTTTTTTGTTGTCTGCGATCTGATCCGGCCTGCAAATAAAAAAGGCAGCGCTGGAGTCAAGACGCTGCCTTTACCCGAACTGCTGTCTTCCCAGCTCGGCGAAAAAAATCTACCACAGCCGAAGCAAAAAAATAGCCCCGCGGATGCGAGGCATTTTGTCGTGCCAGAGGCGATGCAGGGCTTGCACCTGCTCGACCTGCGGGCCTTTTGTCTCATCCTTAACGAAGAAGCTGAGAGGCTGCCCCTCGCCGAGGGACTGGTAGCCGCTAGCCTCGATCTGCCGGAAGTGCGACGACGGAAGCGTCCTGCCCCTCCTGCACAGTCAGGCTGGAAAGCAGACTCTCCAGCGGCATCGGCCGGCCGATCAGGTAGCCCTGCAGGTAATCCACCCCGCGGGCGGCTAGGTAGTCACGCTGCTCGGGGGTCTCCACGCCTTCGGCGACGATATCCAGGTCGAGCTTGGCGGACAGCTCGACGATGCTGTCGAGAATATGCCCGGAAAGAGTATCGATGCCGATGCGGGCGACGAAGCTCTGGTCGATCTTCAGGCAGTCCACCTGGAACTTGCGCAGGTAGGCCAGGCTGGAATGTCCAGTGCCGAAATCGTCGATGGCGATCTTCACTCCCAGGGCATGCAATTCGTCGAACAGACGGTCGGTGACTTCGCTCGACTCGATCAGCTCGCGCTCGGTCAGTTCCAGGACCAGGGTGATGTGCCCGGGCGGAAACGCCGCCAACAGCTCGCGACAGTCGTCCACCAAGGCCAGTTCGTGGCAATGGGTGGCACTGATGTTGAAACCGATGTGGAAGCCTGGCTCCAGCTTCCCGGCATGCCCGCCCAGGTCTTCCGCGACCTGGCGCATCAGCGCGCGCGTCATCGGTACGATCAGTCCCGAGCGCTCGGCGAAAGGTATGAACAGGTCGGGCCGGATCAGTCCCTCGCGCGGATGACGCCAGCGCATGAGCACCTCGACGCCTATCCAGCGTCCGCCCTGGCCGGGACTCAGCGGCTGGTAGTAGGGAATGAACTCGTTGGCCTCCAGGGCCCGGCGCAGTTCGCTGCTGGGCGAGGCGACCCGCCTGGATAGCCAGTAGCACAGAGTGCCGGCCAGCAGTCCGAAGAACAGTAGCAGGCCGAACATCGCCGGGTTCTGCGAGCGGATCGATCGCCACTCCTCACCCTCGGGGAAGCCCGACAGCACCCGCAACGGATAACGCTGCGAAGCGAGCGATACGGCGGCGACCTCATAGGTGGGCGGCGCGTCGCGGTGGGTGCGGCCCTCGGCATCCAGCCAATTGGGACCGACCACCAGCACCTGTCGGCTACGTCGGTCGACGAGGTCCAGCACGTAGCTCAAGTAGCGCCCGTCGATCGCCGCCAATACCCCGCGCTTGCCGTCGGAGTCCCGCAGGACCAGCAGCGCGGCGTCCGGCGTGACCTGGTTGCCGGGCATCAGCAAGAGGCGTCCGTCGACATAGTTCTCGATCCGCACCGGCTCGTCGAAGCCGCCGAACAACGACGTGCAATAGATCGTATTGTCGCGCGTCAAATTGACCGAGCGTACGAACGGCATGATCGCCACTTGCTCGCGCAGCGCCAGTTCGGCCTCGGGACAGGGGCGCCCCGCCACCGGCATGACCTTGCGCGCCGCCAGCGCAGCGTTGTCGAGCATCCGTTCGAACTGCCGCACCGCATTCCCGGCTGCCTGCTCGGACGTCTCCTGGAGGCTTCGCTCGGCCTGCCAGTAGAGGATGAGCAGCCCCAGGACGATCGGCATCACCCCGACCAGCACGGACAACGACAGCCGGAGCGCCTTTCTCCTGGCTCGCTTCACCGGAATCGGCATAGAAAAGACTCGTAATGATTGGGGTCTGCGCAAAGACTAGAACAGCCGGGGAAAAGCGTTGCCTGGGTGGGCGGCGCAAGCTGCGGATGGACGTATAATCCCCGGCTTTGCCCCGCACGGAACACGCCGATGCCGAAACACATGCTTTCTCCCCAGGGCGACTATGCCCCTGCCGGTCTGGTCCGCCGCCTGGCGGCGATGTTCTATGATTTCCTGCTCTGCGTGGCGCTGATGATGGTGGTCACCCTGGTCTACCAGCAAGGCATCCTTCGACTGATCTACGGCAGCGAGCATCTGCGCGAACTGGCCGACCGCGGCGCGCTGATCGGCGACCCGCTGCTCTCGACCCTGCTGGTGTTCGCCCTGTTCGGCTTCTTCGCCAAATTCTGGACCCACAACGGCCAGACCCTGGGCATGCAGGTCTGGGGACTGCGCGTGCAGAACCGCGACGGCAGCGCCATCAGCCTGCTCCAGGCGCTGCTGCGCTTCATGATCGCCATCGCCTCCTGGCTGTGCCTCGGCCTCGGCTTCCTCTGGATGCTCTGGGACAAGGACAAGCGTACCTGGCACGACCGCTATTCGGAGAGCCAGGTGGTCAGGCTGCCGAAGAACACTCACAAGAAGTGAGCGAAACAGGTCCGCAGAACGCGCTGTTTTGGCCTTTGTCGCGCCGGCGGCCAGGCTCCAGCCCGACGCGACAAGGAAGCACAAAGGCCACCCGTGGGTGGCCTTTTTTCATACCCGGCCTGCCGGGCCTGTCAGCCCGCCCGGCGTAGCAGCCAGACACCCGCCAGTGCGCAGATCGAGGCGGGGATCACCACCGCCAGCAGCGGCGGGAAGTCGAACACCAGGCTGGAGGGACCGAGCAGGTCCTGGGCGATGCGGAAGACGAAGCCCACCAGCACGCCGGTGAAGATCCGCTGGCCCAGGGTCACCGAGCGCAACGGACCGAAGATGAAGGAAATCGCCATCAGCACCAGCGCGGCGGTCACCAGCGGTTGCAGGACCTTGGTCCAGAACGCCAGCCAGTAGCGGTTGTTGTTCAGGCCCTGGTCGGCGAGATAGTGGATGTACTGCCAGAGACCGCTGATAGACAGCGCCTCGGGCTCCATCACCACAGTGTTCAGCAGTTGCGGGCTGAGCTGGGCATCCCAGCGTTCGGTCGGTAGCTTGACCACCTCGGAACGCTTTTCCCTCGGATGCAGCAAGGTGGTGGTGACCTCTTCCAGTTGCCAGTGATCGGTCTCGAAGCGCGCGCGCTTGGCGAAACTGGCCGATTCCAGACCACGCTGCTCGTCGAAGCGGTAGCGGGTCACGCCGTACAGCACGCCATTGGGCTGCACCGCGTTGATGTGGATGTACTCGCGCCCCTGGCGATGCCACAGACCGCGCTTGGAACTTTGCGAATCGCCGCCGCCCTGGGCCAGGGCGCGGCCGCTCTGGGCGATGTTCTCGGTCCAGGGCGCGACGTACTCGCCAACCAGGATGCCGGCCAGCATCAGCACCAGCATCGGTTTCATCACCGCCCAGACGATCCGCGACAGGGATACCCCGGCCGCGCGCATGATGGTCAGTTCGCTGTTGCTGGCCAGGGTGCCGAGGCCGACCAGGCAGCCGATCAGCGCCGCCATCGGCAGCATGTCGTAGGCGCGCCGTGGCGCGGTGAGGAAGATGAAGCGCAGGGCATCGCCGATGCCGTAGCTGGCGCTGATGTCGTTGAGTTCGTCGATGAAGGCGAACAGCAGCGCCAGGCCGAGGATCACCCCGAGCACCGCGAGGATCGCGACGAAGACGGTGACACCGATGTAACGATCGAGCTTAACCATGCGCCACCTCGCGACCGGCACGGGAGGACGCCAGCTTCAGGCGCAAGGGTTCCCAATAGAACAGAAGAAGACCGATCGCCAGGAATAGTCCGTGGACCCACCACAGGCCGATGGCCATGGGGATCTTGCCTTTGTCCAACTGGCCACGGACAGCGATCAGCAGGGCCAGGTAGCCCATATAAAGGAGGATCGCCGGCAGCAGCTTGAGGAAGCGCCCCTGGCGTGGGTTGACCCGCGACAGCGGCACCGCCAACAGGGTCACCACGAACACCAGCAGCGGGGTCGACAGGCGCCACTGCAATTCGGCCTGGTAGCGTGGGTTGTCGCTGCCGAACAGGTCGGCGGTGGGCACCGCGTCGCGCTCGCTCACCTCGCTGCTGGCCTCGGGCTTGGGCAGCATCACGCCATAGGTGTCGTACTGGATCGCCCGGTAGTTGGCCTGCCCGGGATTACCGTCGTAGCGGTAGCCATTGTGCAGGATCAGGTAACGGCTGCCATCCGCCTGGATGTTCTGGGTGCCCTTCTCCGCCACCAGGATGGAGATGCCGCGTTCCTGGTTGCTGCTGTTGAGGTCCTTCTGCGAGATGAAGATGCCGGCCAGTTCGCCGCGATCCTTCGACAGTTCCTCGGTATAGGTCACCCGGGTACCGTCGCGCATTGCCTGGAAACGGCCCGGGACCAGGGTGTCGAACTCGGTCAGGGTATCCTGCTTGTTCAACAGCAGGGCGAACTGGTTGATGCCCTGGGGCGCCAGGAACAGGCTCAGCCAGGCCACCAGGATCGCCACCAGCAGCGCCGGGGCCATGGTATAGCCGAGCAGGCGCTTCTGACTCATGCCGGTCGCCGAGAGCACAGTCATCTCGCTTTCCAGATAGAGTCGCCCGTAGGCCAGCAGGATGCCGAGGAACAGGCCAAGCGGCAGGATCAGCTGCAGGAAGCCGGGAATCCGGAACGCCATGATCAGGAACAGCGAACCGGGGTCGAGCAACCCCTGCGCCGCTTGCGCCAGGTACTTGATGAAACGGCCACTCATGATGATCACCAGCAGCACGGCGCTGACGGCGCTCATGGTGACCAGCACTTCACGGGACAAATAACGGAAAACGATCAATCCGGACACTCCTGGGTTGCCAGGCTCTGACGGGGCCCGTCGGCCCCGTCATCACGCGTTTCCGGCCATGGCGGCATGGCGCGGAGAAAATAGCCGGCATTATCCTGCGATTCGGCGGGCCTGTCACTGCGCAGGCCGAACCAAGAGCCCGATAGACCGTCGAGGCGAACGCTCGTTCAGCGCTTGCCGATTTATTCGACGACTGTCGCTGGCTGCTCGCCGCCTTCTCCGAGATGACGGACGAACCAGTCTGCCGCGGCCTGGCTGGTGGCGTCGAAATGCTCGATGTACGGCGTGAAATGGCCGCCAGCGAGCATCAGCAGCCGCTTGGGCGGCAATGCCCGCTGGTAGGCCTCCAGGCAAAGGTCCGTGGGCGTAAGCAGGTCCCGGTCGGCGACGATCATCAGCAGCGGCGTGGGGCTGATCCGCGCCATGTGAATGCCTGGCTCGTTCTCCCGCGCCAGCTCGGCGCTACGCAGGGTCACCCGGTTGCACCAGTTCGGCGCCAGCGCCGCGCTGTCGGTGAAGAACCGGTGGGCGTCCGCGCCGGCCATCGCGCAAGGCTCGTCGGGGCCCGCGGCGACCGCCGGCAACAGCGCCGGCGGCAAGCCCTCGAAGCGCCGCTGGCGGTCCGCGTCGAAGCTTGCCAGCAATGCCGGCAACTGCTCGGCGCGGGTCCGGCGCAACGCCGAGGCATGGTCACTGACGGTCGGCACCTGCGCCACCACGCATTTCACCCGCCGATCCAGTGCGGCCACTTCCAGCACATGTCCGCCGCTGTAGCTGGTTCCCCAGATGCCGATGCGCCTCGCGTCGACCCGTGCCTGGGCGCCCAACCAGGTGATCGCGTCGCGATAGCCGCGACGCTGCATCACCGGATCGATTTCCTGGCGCGGCTCGCCGTCGCTGTCGCCGAAGTTCGGATGATCGTAGAGGAGCACGACGAAGCCGGCGGCGGCGAATACCTCGGCGTAACGGTCCAGGTACTGCTCCTTCACCCCGGAAAAACCGTGCGTCATGACGATCGCCGGCCGCTCGGCACGCGCTTCCGGCAAATACAGCCAGCCGCGCAGGGCGACACCCTCGGAGCGGAATTCCACGTTCAGTCGTTGCATGCTTGCCTCCCGGGGCGGTCGTCTGGAAACGGGCCCAGCATAGGAATCCTGCCGCGTCGGCGCCGTCCGCCAACGGACGAAGGCTACGCCGAATCGGACAAGGCGAAGTAGCGGCTCGGCGTGCTCCCGGTCAGGCGTCGGAACATGGCACTGAATGCGCTGGGCGTCTGGTAGCCGAGATCCACGGCGATCCGCGCCACCGCTTCGCCAGCCGCCAGGCGTGGCAGGGCGGCGGCCAGGCGCACCTGGTGGCGCCAATGGACGAAGGACACTCCCAGTTCGGAGAGAAACAGCCGTGCCAGGGTCCGCGAGGACGCCCCCACGCAGCGCGCCCACTCCTCCAGCCCGCGAGGGTCGGCGGGATCCTCCAGCAGCGCCTGGCAGATTCTTCCCAGGCGTCGGTCCGCGGGGTCGGGCAAGGCCAGGGGCTGTTCCCGCGACCACTCCAGTTCGTCCAGCAGCACCGCCATCAACCGCCCCTCCCGGCCGCGCTCGTCGTACAACAACGGCAGGCCGGCGGCGCGCACGATCAACTCGCGCAACAATGGGCTGACCATCACTCCGCGCGGCACCCGGGGGAATTCTGGCGGGCAGGACTGCGGCCGGACATAGACGGTGTGCAAGCGGACCTCGCCGCGCGCCAGCATCGCGTGCGCCATCCCCGCCGGCATCCATACCGCGCGCTGCGGCGGGACCAGCCATAGCGTGCGACCGACATGCAGTTCGATCACGCCCGACAGGGCATGGATCAACTGCGCCCGCTCGTGCCGGTGCTCGGCGACCACGAAACCCGCCGGGAAGGTCTTGGCCATGACCCCGAGCGGCCGGCCGACTCGCTGGTAATCGCGTGGGTCGGTACTCCGGGCGGGATCCGCGACAGGTTTGCTGGCGGGCACGGTGCGACTCCTGCGGAACGAAACGTTCATTATAGGGACGCGGCATGGCCGCGGGTTCCCGTGCGTACACAGTCGTGCCAGACACGCCGCAGTTGTGCGACCATGTGCGGCAACGGCCGGGAGGCACCGCCAACCCGGCTCCGGCGCTGTAGAACCTCGGTTGCCATCCTCGGCATGGAACGACCCCCGCCGCAACGACTAAGCTGTCGCTGCCTGCGTCACCGCCCCGGCGGCGACCGTCAGTCCTCGGGACGAATCGTGCTCGGAACAATCGCTTACCGCTAACGGATGCCGCCCCTTGCGCCATCCCGACTGTCTGTATTGGGGACCTCTTCCATGGAATTCCTTGTTAAAAGCGTACGCCCGGAAACCCTGAAAACCGCCACCCTGGTGCTCGCCGTAGGCGAAGGCCGCAAGCTCGGCGCCAGCGCCAAGGCGGTCGACGACGCCACCGGCGGCGCCATCAGCGCAGTGCTCAAGCGTGGCGACCTGGCCGGCAAGGTCGGCCAGACCCTGCTCCTGCAGAGCCTGCCCAATCTCAAGGCCGAGCGCGTGCTGCTGGTCGGCGCCGGCAAGGAGCGCGAACTGGGCGACCGCCAGTACCGCAAGCTGGCCTCCGCCGTGCTGTCGACCCTCAAGGGCCTGGCCGGCGCCGATGCCGCGCTGGCCCTCGGCGATCTCGCGGTGAAAGGCCGCGATGCCCACGCGAAGGCGCGTCTGCTGGTGGAAACCCTGGCCGATGGCCTGTACGTGTTCGATCGCTACAAGAGCCAGAAAGCCGAGCCGCTGAAACTGAAGAAGCTGACCCTGCTCGCCGACAAGGCCGACAGCGCCGCCGTCGAGCAAGGCAGCAAGGAAGCCCAGGCCATCGCCAATGGCATGGCCCTGACCCGTGATCTCGGCAACCTGCCGCCGAACGTCTGCCATCCGACGTTCCTCGGCGAGCAGGCCAAGGGCCTGGCCAAGGAGTTCAAGGGCCTGAAGGTCGAGGTCCTCGACGAGAAGAAACTGCGCGAGCTGGGCATGGGCTCGTTCCTCGCCGTCGCCCAGGGCAGCGACCAGCCGCCGCGGCTGATCGTCCTGCAATACAACGGCGCGAAGAAGGACCAGGCCCCGCACGTGCTGGTCGGCAAGGGCATCACCTTCGACACCGGCGGCATCAGCCTCAAGCCGGGCCAGGGCATGGACGAGATGAAGTTCGACATGTGCGGCGCCGCCAGCGTCTTCGGCACCTTCCGCGCGGTGCTCGAACTGCAGTTGCCGATCAACCTGGTCGGCCTGCTCGCCTGCGCCGAGAACATGCCCAGCGGCGGAGCCACCCGTCCGGGCGACATCGTCACCACCATGAGCGGGCAGACCGTCGAGATCCTCAACACCGACGCCGAAGGGCGCCTGGTGCTGTGCGATGCACTGACCTACGCCGAGCGCTTCAAGCCTCAGTCGGTGATCGACATCGCCACCCTCACCGGCGCCTGCATCGTCGCCCTGGGCAGCAACACCTCGGGCCTTATGGGCAACAACGAAGCGCTGGTCAGGCAACTGCTCAAGGCCGGCGAGTTCGCCGACGACCGCGCCTGGCAATTGCCGCTGTTCGACGAATACCAGGAACAGCTGGACAGCCCGTTCGCCGACATCGCCAACATCGGCGGGCCGAAGGCCGGCACCATCACCGCCGGCTGCTTCCTCTCGCGCTTCGCCAAGAAATACCACTGGGCGCACCTGGACATCGCCGGCACCGCCTGGATCAGCGGCGGCAAGGACAAAGGCGCCACCGGCCGCCCGGTTCCGTTGTTGACCCAGTACCTGCTGGAACGGGCCAAGTGACCCGGGTCGATTTCTACGTGATCCCCAGCGCCGATCCGTCGGCGCGCCTGCAGGTCGCCTGCCGCCTGGCCGAGAAGGCCTGGCGGCAGGGCATGCGGGTCTACCTGCATTGCGCCGACGAGGCGCAGCGCAGCGAATTGGACGGCCGCCTGTGGAGCTTCCGCGGCGAGGCTTTCATTCCTCACAGCCTGGCCGAGGAAGACGCCGAGGCGCCCGTCGTCCTGGGCCTGGGCGAGACCCCGGGGAACCATCGCGACCTGCTGATCAACCTGACCCTCGAGGCCCCCGGCTTCGTCCCGAACTTTTCGCGGGTGGCCGAACTGGTGGTCGAGGAGCCGGCGATCCGCCAGGCGGCACGGGATAAATTCCGCTTCTACCGGGAGCAGGGCTATCCTCTACAGGACCATCGCCTGCCGCGTATCTGAAGTGCACGACCATGGACAGCCACAAACCGACACAACCCCCGGAGCAGTTGCTCGATGACCTGGAGTCGATCCACGACCTGCTCTACGAACGGAACGAGCCGCCCTTGCTGACCGAATCCTTCGAGCCGGACAACATTCCCCTGCTCTCCGACGTCGTCTCCCCCGGTACCGCCCCGCGCGCGCCAGAGCCGCAGGCCGCGGCAGCCACCACGGCAGGGCTGGCGCCCGCCGAACAGGAGCGCCTGGACGACGAGTTGCGAGCGTCCGCCGAACTGATCCTGCAGGAAGTCATCGACGACTTCGCCCCGCAGATCGAAGCCGAACTGCGCCGCAGCCTGCAAGCCCGCCTGGGTCGCCTGCTCGGCCAACGCAACGGCTGATCCGGACGCGGCGGGCGCCCGCCGCGGCCCGCGGCCTTACCCCCGGGCCGCCATCCCCGCTATACTCCCGGACTTTCTTCGCATTTTCCCCAGCCATATTCAGCTTTGGTCCCCTTTCGCATGGACAAGACTTACCAGCCGCACGCCATCGAGACTTCCTGGTACGAGACCTGGGAGTCCAACGACTACTTCGCTCCGAGCGGCGAAGGCCAGCCCTACACCATCATGATCCCGCCGCCGAACGTGACCGGCAGCCTGCACATGGGCCATGGCTTCAACAACGCGATCATGGACGCGCTGATCCGCTACCGCCGCATGCAGGGCCGCAACACCCTGTGGCAGCCGGGCACCGATCACGCCGGCATCGCCACCCAGATGGTGGTCGAGCGCCAGCTCGGCGCCCAGGGCGTGAGCCGCCACGACCTCGGCCGGGAGAAGTTCCTGGAGAAGATCTGGGAATGGAAGGAACAGTCCGGCGGCAACATCACCCGGCAGATTCGTCGCCTGGGCTCCTCGGTGGACTGGTCGCGCGAGCGCTTCACCATGGACGACGGCCTCTCCGAAGCGGTCAAGGAAGCCTTCGTGCGCCTGCATGAAGACGGCCTGATCTACCGCGGCAAACGCCTGGTGAACTGGGACACCAAGCTGCACACCGCGATTTCCGACCTGGAAGTGGAAAACCACGACGAGAAGGGCCACCTCTGGCACCTGCGTTACCCGCTGGTGAACGGCGCGAAGACCAGCGAAGGCCTGGATTACCTGGTGGTCGCCACCACCCGTCCGGAAACCCTGCTGGGCGACGCCGCGGTCGCGGTGCACCCGGAAGACGAGCGCTACGCCAAGCTGATCGGCCAGTTCGCCGAACTGCCGATCGTCGGCCGGCACATCCCGATCATCGCCGACGAGTACGTCGACCGCGAATTCGGCACCGGCTGCGTGAAGATCACCCCGGCCCACGACTTCAACGACTACGAAGTGGGCAAGCGCCACGACCTGCCGCTGATCAACATCTTCGACAAGAACGCCGCGGTGCTGGCCCAGGCCCAGGTGTTCCACCTCGACGGCAGCGTCAACCCGAACCTCGACCCCAGCCTGCCGCAGAGCTACGCCGGCATGGACCGCTTCGCCGCGCGCAAGGCCATCGTCGCCGAGTTCGAGGCCATGGGCCTGCTCGAGAAGGTCGACGACCACGCACTGAAAGTACCGAAGGGCGACCGCTCCGGCACCGTCATCGAGCCCTGGCTGACCGACCAGTGGTACGTCAGCACCAAGCCGCTGGCCGAAGACGCCATCGCCGCCGTGGAAGACGGCCGTATCCAGTTCGTGCCCAAGCAGTACGAGAACATGTACTTCTCCTGGATGCGCGACATCCAGGACTGGTGCATCAGCCGCCAGCTCTGGTGGGGCCACCGCATCCCGGCCTGGTACGACGAGGCCGGCAACGTCTACGTCGGCCGCGACGAGGTCGAGGTGCGCACCAAGCACAAGCTCGGCAACGAGGTCGAGTTGCGCCAGGACGAAGACGTTCTCGACACCTGGTTCAGCTCCGGCCTATGGACCTTCTCCACCCTCGGCTGGCCGCAGCAGACCGAGTTCCTCAAGACCTTCCACCCCACCGACGTACTGGTCACCGGCTTCGACATCATCTTCTTCTGGGTCGCGCGGATGATCATGCTCACCATGCACCTGGTGAAGAACCCCGACGGCACCCCGCAGATCCCGTTCAAGACCGTCTATGTCCACGGCCTGGTGCGCGACGGCCAGGGCCAGAAGATGTCCAAGTCCAAGGGCAACGTACTCGACCCGCTGGACATCGTCGACGGCATCGACCTCGATACCCTGCTGCAAAAGCGCACCAGCGGCATGATGCAGCCGAAGCTGGCGGAGAAGATCGCCAAGCAGACCCGCGCCGAATTCCCCGAAGGCATCGCCAGCTACGGCACCGACGCCCTGCGCTTCACCTTCTGCTCGCTGGCCTCCACCGGCCGCGACATCAAGTTCGACATGGGCCGCGTCGAAGGCTTCCGCAACTTCTGCAACAAGATCTGGAACGCCGCCAACTTCGTCATCGAGAACACCGATGGCCAGGACACCGGGGTCAACGGCGAGCCGGTCGAGCTGTCCTCGGTCGACCGCTGGATCATCTCCCAGTTGCAGCGCACCGAGCAGGAAGTCACCCGCCAGCTCGACGCCTTCCGCTTCGACCTGGCCGCCCAGGCCCTCTATGAGTTCATCTGGGACGAGTACTGCGCCTGGTACCTGGAGCTGGTCAAGCCGGTGCTGTGGGACGAGAACGCCCCCATCGAGCGCCAGCGCGGCACTCGTCGCACCCTGATCCGCGTGCTGGAGACGGCCCTGCGCCTAGCGCACCCGTTCATGCCGTTCATCACCGAGGAAATCTGGCAACGCATCAAGGGCCAGGCCGGCAAGGAAGGCCCGACCCTGATGCTGCAACCCTGGCCGGTGGCCGACGAAGGCAGGATCGACGCCGCCGCCGAAGGCGACATCGAGTGGGTCAAGGCGCTGATGCTCGGCGTACGGCAGATCCGCGGCGAGATGAACATCTCCATGGCCAAGCGCATCGACATCATCCTCAGGAACGCCTCGCCCAGCGACCACCGCCGCCTGGCCGACAACGAGCCGCTGCTGATGAAACTGGCCAAGCTGGAAAGCATCCGCGTGCTGGAAGCCGGCGAGGAAGCGCCGATGTCCGCCACCGCCCTGGTCGGCGACATGGAAGTATTGGTGCCGATGGCCGGCCTGATCGACAAGAGCGCCGAACTGGGGCGCCTGGACAAGGAGATCCAGCGCCTGGAAGGCGAGGTCAAGCGCGTCGGCGGCAAGCTGTCCAACGAAGGCTTCGTCGCCAAGGCCCCGGCCGACGTGATCGAGAAGGAACGCGCCAAGCTCGCCGAGGCCGAACAGGCCCTGGCCAAGCTGGCCGAGCAACGGCAGAAGATCGCCGCGCTCTAAGCACTCTCGCCAAGGTACGGGGCTGCGGCCTCGTACCTTTCTCCCCTCAGGCGCCGCTGTCTATCTGCGCCGAAGTGATCTGGCATACCGCGTTCACCGTGGCGCTGGCCGAATAGGCGATCTCCGGCAGTTTGTTCTGTGTGGCCTGGGCGCTCAGCATCAGCGACAGCATGGCCTTGCCGGCATCGGTATTCATCGGCGGCAGGCGCATCAGGCCAAAGCCGCAATCCGCCGCTCCCGGCTTGCTGACGATGAAGCCCCAGCCTCCACCCGGAGAATTCGCGTCCACCATGAAGCCCACGCGCATGATGGTGACGTTGTTGACTTTTTTATCGATGGCGTGGGCTGACATTGATGTGAATAGCAGCCATAGCAATACAACCACTCTCTTGCCCATATAACCTCCTAAATGCCATTTTTCAACGATATACAAAGCATTTCTTCACCACCCCACAAAAAAATCAGTACTCTGGCCATAGAAACCGTCTTAAATCTAGAAACAGAAAACACCAACAAAAAATTTCAAACCAGCCATAACAAAAAAAACACAACAACACTCGCTGCAAAAATTTCAAAACCCGCTCTATCAACCAACTAAAGCAACTATGCTTTTAGAAAAACCAATATCCAAGTAGTTACCCACCTATTTTTCTCAATACTGAAAAAGCTTTATGCCTGTTTTTTTGATTGGCGCTCCGCCCCTCAACCACCCCCTTCAAGCGTGCTAGTAGTAGATCACTGGCTTCTGCTCCTCCTTGCTCTATCCAAGAAAGTGCCAAACCAATCCAGTAGTCAGACTCACTAGCTAGTCCCGCCAAAACAACATTTAAGTAACAAAATCCCCCCCCAAGCTTTTCCCTAACCTCTTCGTAAGGTTTCTCCAATAAAACCAGAACCCTCCAAAAACTCTCTTCCTCCTGGAGAAAAAAAACCTGATCCCCCACGGACAAATACCACAACCCTTCTGAATTACACCGTAGCGCCATATCACCTTTAATATAATATTCAAAATCAGCCATCACATCCCTCTCCGGTGCTCAACCTTCACACCATATTTATTCATCACATCAACAAACACTTTGCGATTTTCTTCCGACCAATTCCTCCAGTAGTGCCCACTATATTCATTGGTAAAGAATTCACCATTTGGGCCACGCCAAAATTTTCCACCGACAACTGTAGCATCAGCAGCCCCAATTGAATCAGCCAATTGCTGATGCTGACTCAACATTGGACGAAAATCTTTAGGTCTTCCCACCGCAAAGCTTTTACTTATCGGATCAAACACATACTCTATAGAACCACTATCAGTGCTCGGATAATAATTCCTCAACGATTTAGAGGATAGTGAACCTGGCTCTACCCCTAAAACCCCAGGAGTCGGCCCAGAACCTTTCCAAGCAGGACTAGAAACTCCTATCCCTCCTCTTAAGGCTGGAGCAAATCTGAGGCGACTCGCAAAACCTGCAACCCATCCAGATACTTTATCTCCTGCAGTTGGGAAAAATAGACTGCCAAGCTCATACACTCCAGCTCCTGCCCTCTGATCTACACCTTTAGGGGAAAGTAAATTATCAAAACTTTCACTTACCCGCGAAAACCCATAAATAGAAAATGGATTTCCAGCAAGGGTAGTCGCCGCAAAGTTAAGATTCTGCTTGAACGCCCCCACCCCTAAGTCCCAGTAACTATCTGGAAGATTACCTTTAAAGGCATTCCCCAAAACCAGCCAACTATTACTTATAAACGGTGAGTACCAACTATTGCCAGACGAAATTTCCTCCAACGCATACCCCGTCGGATCCACACTGGCGAACGGATTATTCCAGCCATAGGAGTAACGGTTGTAGGCCTGCGCATTGGCCGTATCCTGATAGACGATATCGGCGCTGAGGAACCGCCCGATCACCGGGTCATAGACCCGCCCGTTCATATGGACGAGCCCGGACTCCTCCAGGTGCTCGTGGCCGGTGAAGCCACGCCGGGTGGAGGTAGCGGTGGGTTGGTTGCCGTTGTCCTTCCAGTCAGCGCCACGGTGTTCGCCGAACGCGGCGAAAGACTGGCGTTCGCTGACGGCACCGTTGGCGTCGAGCAGGATTTCCACCGAGCCGAGCGCATCGCGCAGCAGGTAGAGCTTTTTGACGGCGCCCCCTTCCTTGCGCAGGATCAGGTAGTCGCCGACGTAGGCGTCCTGCCAACTGCGCCCGCCGTCGTTGACCTCCTCGAAACGCCCCTCGTCCAGGTAGACAGAGGTGCGCCCATCCACCGTCTGCAGGTAGCGCTTGCGCTCGGGATCGTAGGAGAAGCGGCTGAGGCTGGAACCTGCGGAAATTTCCACGGGTTTATCGAACGATGCGTACTTGACTTGTCGCCCCGGCCCGCTGAGCTGGTTGCCGCGAGCGTCATAGCAATACGTCCCGGCGCTGGTGCCGCGCACGGCGTGCGGTCCGGGCTGGGCCACCCCGCCGCGACCAGCACAGAGCTGCTGCTCGGCGCTCGAATAGCTGCCGTAGCGATAGGCGCCGACACCGCTCTTGCCGGTCAGGTTGCCCAGGGCGTCGTAGGTAAAGTCCTGGACCACCTGTGTGCCATCCAGGGTCCGCGCGCTGCGCAACAGTCGATTGAGGTCATCGTAGCTCAGCACTTCGCTGTAGCCGCGGGCGTCGCTGCGCTCCAGCAGGTTGCCGAGGCCATCGTAGCGGTAGCTCAGGCTCTGCAGGACACTGCCGCCCTTGCTCGCCTGGATGCGCGTCAACCAGCCGGTGGCGGGCTGGTAGTCGCGCTGGCTTAGCACACCGTTGCCGTAGCTTTCGCGAACGATCTGGTCGCGGGCGTCGCGAGCCTGGATCTGCCGCAGCGTCGTCCCGGCGCCGTCCTGCTCCCCAGCGGCGAAGCCGTATCCATTGTAGAGATGGCGCAGCACCTGGCCGTTGGCCAGGGTGGTGCTCGCCAGGCGGCTGAAGCCGTCGTAGCCATACGACTCCTGGTAGCTGCGGGTGACCCCGTCGACTTCGATATCCCAGCCTCTCGCCTTCAACCGCGCGAGATCGTCGTAGAGCAGCGCCTGGCGATAGCCCGGCCCGGCCACGCCGACCAGCTTGCCCAGGCTTTTCGTTCCCGTGTCGTACTGCCAGCGCGAAATGCTGGCCTGGCCGCCCAGGCGGTCGGTCTGCTCGAGCACCCGGCCGAGCAGGTCGTACTTGCGCTCGGTGCGACTGCCGTCGCTGGCGGTACGCACCAGGGCCTGGCCCAGGGCATCGTACTGCACGCTTTCCTGGCCGCTGTTCGGGTCGAAAAGGCCGGTGCGACGGCCCGCCGCGTCGTAGCTCATGCGGATCTCGCTGCGGCTGTCGCCAGCGACCTGGGTCCAGGCCAGGTTGCCGTCGGCGTCGTAGCGGTAGCGAACGGACACCTCGCCGGCGCTGCCCAGGGCATTGGTACTGAGCACCAGCTTGCCACGCGCATCGTATTCGCGGCGCTCGGTCAGGCTCCTTCCGTCGTAGCCGAGGCTATATTGCTTCCAACTGCCACCAGCAGAGCGCGCGCCGTAGCTGTAGCTCAGTTGCGCCCCACTGGGCAACTGCCGGGCCAACGGCCGGTCCTGGGCGTCCCAACTGGTCTGTAGGACGGTCGCCGCCTCGATGTAAGGCTCGGTAGTCGAACGCTGGCGGCCTAGCGCGTCGTAACGGTTGTCGACATTGATCCAACGACCGTCGAAGGCCTGGCGACGGTCGCGCAGGACCCGACCGAAGCCATCCAGGTACTGCCAGCGTTCCGCCGCGCCCTGCTGGCTGCCCCTGACGGTACGCGTGCGCACGGCTACCTTGGCGCCGCTGGCACAGATCGCCCGGCTGCCGCAAACCAGATAGTCGGTGGCGAGCAGGCTACCGTCGGCGAAGCGGCGCAGGGTTTCCCGGCCGAAAGCGTCGTAGAGATAACTCTCGGCCAGGCCGTTGGCGTCGACCTTGCTGGTCGGTTGGCCGCGGGCCGCCTCGTAGGCGAAGCGCTCGACATGGCCGAGGGCATTGGACCGAGTGCCCGGCCAGGGCCCCTGGTAGGCGCCGAACTGTTCGCTGCGCGCCGCCAGTCCGGCGCCGCTGGTGGTAATCCGGACGATCCGGCCGTTGCCATCGTAGCTGTATTGACGGGTGATCTCCGCACCGGGCGAGCCACTGAAAGATGTTTCGCTGGCCGGCGCTAGAGTCCCCGGCTGCGCGCTGCGCAATTGCACCCGCGACTTGCTGTCGCTGTCGCCACTGGTACTTTCGGTTTCGCGGGTGACGAAACCAACCAGCCAGGAGGCGCCGTCGTTGCTGTACTGGCGCTCCACCACCCGGCTGTGCAAGGTTCCGCCGGTCAGGCTGGCGGCAATTTCCTCGGTCACCTGGGTGGGATTGCCGTAACTCTCGTCCATCACCACCTTGCGCCGCGTGGCGCTGACCGGCGCGCCCTGGTCGAAGCGTTCCTCGTTGAACTGGGCCGGGTAGACGAAGAAAGACTTGCCGGCGATGGTCGCGGCGGACTTCCACTGGTTCTGCTGACGCGCCAGGAGTTTTCCGGCGAGGCTGGTTTCCTCTTTGTCCAGGCGCCCAACGAAGGGGAAGTCCTGGCGCAACATCCTCACCTGGGTGCGCCCGCGTGCCAGGTCGCGAACCTCCATCTGGCGGAAACCGAGGAAGCCGCGGCCGAGCAGGTCC
>NZ_SCND01000219.1:0-10413 GCF_005503585.1 Pseudomonas sp. 2VD | reverse complement strand
CAGCAGCCCGGGCACCAGCGCCCACAACCCGCCCCGCTCGCCGAGCGCCGCATAGCCGAGGAGGAACAGCCCGGACAGGCAGGCCAGCAGGCTGCCGGCCCGCAGCAGCGGCTGCGGGCCGTGGCGGCGCACCAGGCGCGCGCTGCACCAGGTGGCGAGCATCACGCCGAGGATGTTCAGGCCGAAGAACCAGCCGAAGCGCTCCGCGCGCACGCCGAAATGCTCGATGAACACGAAGGGCGCGGCGCTGATGTAGGCGAACATCCCGGCGAACGCCAGCCCCATGCACAGCACGTAGCCCAGCGCGCGACGGTCGCCGAGCAGCCGCCCATAGGCGAGAAAGGCCTGGGCCAGGCTGCCGCCGCGGCGCTCCGGCGGGTGGCTTTCGGCGACCCGCCAGACCGCCAGCAGGCAGAGCCCGGCGAACAGCGCCAGGACCACGAACAACGCGCGCCAGCCGGCCCAGAGCATCAGGTAGCCGCCGAGCAGCGGCGCGGCCAGCGGTGCCAGCATGGTCACCATGTGCATCAATGCCAGCATCCGGGCGGCCTCGCCCAACGGATAGAGGTCGCGCACCATGGCCCGCGCCAGCACCGACGCGGCGCCGCCGCCGAGGGCCTGGAGCACCCTCAGCAGGACCAGTTGCCCCGCGCTGTCGGCCAGCGCGCAGGCCAGGCTGCTGAACAGGTACAAGGCGATACCGGCCAGCAGCACCGGGCGCCGGCCGAAACGGTCGGACAAGGGGCCGTAGAACAGCATGCCGACGCAGAAGCCGACCAGGAAGCCGCTGATGCTCCGCTGCACCTGGGCATCGCTGGCGCCGAGATCGGCGGCGATCGCCGGCAGGCTCGGCAAATACATGTCGATCGACAGCGGGCCGAACGCCACCAGCGCCGACAACAGCAGCAACAGGCGTCGTTCGCCGCTTCCGAGCTGAATCCTCGATGCACTCGCAGGCACGTTCGCCCTCCTCTTCTTCGCCTTTCGGTCCAGACGACACCGCCGTGCACGCGGATGCAAGTTCGCCGTCCGGGAAATCCCCACGACGCGACCTCGTTCACCCTGGCAGCGCACGGGGCCTGGCTCCTTTCACGGGCCGACAACGTTAACAGATTAACCAAATGCGCAGAAGGCGAAAGATTCCAGGTCGGTTTCGCTCTCCAGCGCCGTACCCTCCATGATCGGCAAGCATGGAAAGGGACAGAAGCTAGCGAAGCTTCCAGGAGGATCGCCAATACTTCATTAACAAGTTAACAATATGCTAAAACTCACCGTGCAATCGGCGTCACCCATACCTACAAGAACAACAACCAAGGGAAGAATCGATGATCACGGCATGCCCCCGCCCGTGCGCCTGGCGCAGCTATGCGCTTGGCCTCGGCCTCCTGCCCCTCGCCGCGCAAGCGGAATTCCTCGCGGACAGCAGCGCCCACCTCGACCTCCGCAACTTCTACCAGTTGCGCGACTACCGCCAACACGATGCGCCCCAATCGCAGGCCGGCAACTGGTCGCAGGGCTTCGTCCTGCGCCTGCAATCCGGTTTCACCGACGGTCCGCTCGGCTTCGGCCTGGACGCTACCGGGCTGCTCGGCGTCAAGCTCGACTCGGGACGCGGGCGTAGCAACGATGGCACGCTGCCGTTCGGAGCGAATTCGAAGGAGCCGGTGGACGACTA
This sequence comes from Pseudomonas sp. 2VD, assembly GCF_005503585.1. NCBI lineage: Bacteria > Pseudomonadati > Pseudomonadota > Gammaproteobacteria > Pseudomonadales > Pseudomonadaceae > Pseudomonas > Pseudomonas sp. 2VD. The sequence goes on along the minus strand of NZ_SCND01000219.1, from coordinate 8,738 downwards.
CAGTCACCTCGGCCTGACCGCCAAGCTGCGCTATTCGCAGACCCATCTACAGGTCGGCATCCTCATGCCGCAACTGCCGGTGGCGTTTCGCGACGACGTGCGCCTGTTGCCGCAGACCTTCGACGGCGCGCTGCTGACCTCCAGCGAGATCGAGGGTCTCACCCTCACCGCGGGGCAATTGTGGAAGTCGCGCACCCGCGAGTCGGCCGGCAGCGACGACATGTACATCATGGGCCGCGACAAGGCCCACGCCAGCGACGAGTTCAATCTCGCCGGCGCGACCTACGCCTTCACCCCTCGGCTCAGCGCCAGCTATTACTACGGCCAGCTCAAGGACATCTACCAGCAGCACTATCTCGGCCTGCTGCACACCCTGCCGCTGGGCGAAGGGCTGTCGCTGCGCAGCGACCTACGCTACTTCGACAGCGGCGAAGACGGCGCGGCGATCTCCGGGCCGGTGGACAATCGCAACCTCAACGCCATGCTCACCCTGCGCGCCGGCGCCCACGCCTTCGGCATCGGTGTCCAGAAGATGATCGGCAACGACGCCTTTCCGGTGCTCAACGGCTACACCACGCCCTACGTGGCCAACCTGATGGCCTACCAGCCCTTCACCCGACCGCAGGAGAAATCCTGGCAACTGCGCTACGACTACGACTTCGCCGGCCTCGGCCTGCCCGGCCTGAACCTCATGACCCGCTATGTACAGGGCCGCGACATCGACCGCGGCGCCGGCCGCGCCGACGACAGCGAATGGGAGCGCAACACCGACCTGTCCTACGTGATCCAGAGCGGACCGCTGAAGAGCGTCGCCTTGAAATGGCGCAACATCACCTACCGCAGCCGCTACGGTGCGGACCTGGACGAGAACCGCTTCATCGTCAATTACACGCTGAAGCTCTGGTGAAGCGCGGCCCCTTGGGGCCGCAGGCACCTCAATCCTCGAGTCGCAGTTGCAAATGCTGCTTCTTGCCCAGGCTCAGGCGCAGCCCGTCGACCTCGCCCGCCAGCGGCGCGTCCGGATCGCTGACCGGCGTGCCGTCCAGGCGCAGGCCGCCGCCGGCGGCGAGGCGGCGGACCGCGCTGCGGGAGGGCTGGATCGCGTGTTCCAGCAGCAGGTCGGTCAGCGACAGTCCCTGCGCCAGGCGCGCGCGGGATAGCTTCATCACCGGCAAGCCGCTGTCCCGCGTACCGTCGGCGAACACCCCGCGCGCGGCATCGGCGGCGGATCGCGCGGCGTGCTCGCCGTGCGCCAGGGCGGTGGCGACATTGGCCAGGACCACCTTCGCTTCGTTCAGCTCGGCGCCCTGCAAGGCGCCCAGGCGGCGCACCTCATCCATCGGCAGTTCGCTGAACAGGGCGAGGAAGCGACCGACGTCGCGATCGTCGCAGTTGCGCCAGAACTGCCAGAAGTCGAACGGCGCCAGGCGCTCGGCGTTGAGCCATACCGCACCCTGCGCCGACTTGCCCATCTTGCGCCCGTCGCTGGTGGCCAGCAGCGGCATGGTCAGGCCGAACAGTTGGGCGCCGCCCTGGCGTCGCGACAGCTCCACGCCGTTGATGATGTTCGCCCACTGGTCGGCGCCGCCGAGTTGCAGGGTGCAGCCGCGCCGGCGCGACAGTTCGACGAAGTCGTAGGCCTGCAGCAGGGTGTAGCCGAACTCGAGGAACGACAGCGAATGCTCGCGGTCCAGGCGCTGCCTGATGGCGTCGAAGGTCAGCAGGCGGTTGATCGAGAAGTGCCGGCCGACCCGGTCGAGGAACTCCAGGTAGCCGACGCCGTCCAGCCATTCGGCGTTGTTCACCAGGCTGTCGTCGTGCAGTTCGACGTAGCGCGAGAAAACCCGAGCGATGCCGTCGATGTTGGCCTGGATCTGCGCCTCGGTGAGGATCGGCCGGCTCGAATCGCGGAAGCTCGGATCGCCGATCCGGGTGGTCGCGCCACCGATCAGCAGCAACGGGCGGTGCCCGGCCTTCTGTAGCCAGCGCATCAGCATCAGGCCCTGCAAGTGGCCGACGTGCAGGCTGTCGGCGGTGGCGTCAAAGCCCAGGTAGGCGGTTGCCGGACCGGCGGCCAGGTGCGCGGCGAGGCCGTCGCGGTCGGTGCACTGGTGGACGAAGCCACGCTCTTCGAGCAGGGCGATCAGGTCTTGCTGATGGGTCGGGACGGACACGGGTATCTCCTTTGGCACGGTGGATGCCCGAGGAGACAGGTTGGGAGGGAGTTCACCGGACCGCCGCCTCGGGCGGTTCGGGAATGCAGCGACGCATCTACCGCCTCAATGAGGGAGCAGATAGGCGTAATAGCGCTTGAAGGTCAGGGCTGCACGATTCATGCGCGGCACTCTACGCGCCTGTGTCGGGCTGTCAAGGCTGGAAAGCGCCTCGACACGAACCGAGGCACTTCCTCGCAACAGAAGCGCAGCCTGGGAAAGTTTACCCGCCAGTTATCCGCACAAATTTATGACGCCGGTTTCTCTACTTTGAAAAACAACGCCCGACCGGACGTGTACTTCAATAACTCGACCGGAAGAAACCTATCAGCAAGGCAGTTGAATTTTTTCCGAAAGCAATAATTCGATACTTTTCTGGATTGGCGCATCATCTCGTAAAAATAGCGAACCGCTTCCCAGCACCCACGAATATCAATGGATCAGCAATATCCAGATGCTTATCGCGGCATTCGAAAAAACATCGACCAGTTCCACTGACAAAATATCGGCGTCATTTGCCTAACATGGATATTCCAAGTTCACCCTATCAACTTCCCAGATTGACACTCTCGCCGGCAGATCAGTAATTTTCAGCGACCAGCCGGCAAAGTACTTTTCCAGAGCGGCTGGCAACCGATAGTCACTCTATCTTCGCAAACCGATGTTTATGCGAGAGGGCCGGCTATCGCTCAAAACTTGATTGATGAAGGAATAGCGCCATGCAACTCGCCACACTTCAGGAACTGAGCTTCGATGAAATCGACCAGGTATCGGGCGCCGGACTCTTCAGCTTCGTCGGCGATGCCATCGTCGATGTGGTCAAGGTGTCCAACGACCTGCTCAACACGTCGGTCATCTCTTCGGTCGGCAAGGTGTTCAACGCCGTCGGCCTGACCCCCATCCATCAACTGGCCGACACCCTCGGCTACGGCGTGTTCAAGGGCGTCGCCGCGGTCGGCGGCCTGCTCGGCGGCGACACCAGCCGCATCGATTACCACTACGACACCGAGTGGACCTGATCCCAGGACCTCGGCCCGCTCCCGTCGCGGAGCGGGCCTCCCCCGTCGCCGGAGACCCGGACGCCCCCGGCGGCGACCTAGGACCCGGCAACCGGGAAGGGGCGACCAGCGCCCCGATCAGGAGAACCGCCATGCACGACCTCATCCAGCACGCCGACGCCTTCGTCGGCGATCCCGACCAGGAATCCGGCGGCCTGTCGCGCCGCAGCTTCCTCGGCAAGAGTGCCACGCTCGGCGCGGTCGGCCTGGTGGCCGGCTGGACCCCGGCCTTCGTCATCCAGCCCGCCGAAGCCGCCGCCAGCAGCTGTCCGGCGCCGGCAGGCTTTCCGGCCGGCCTCGAACTTTATCGGCGGGCGTTCCGCAACTGGTCGGGGGAAATCGCCGCCGACGACCTCTGGAGCTGCGCCCCGCGCACCAACGAAGAGGTTCTCGCGGTGGTCAACTGGGCCTGGCAGAACGGCTTCAAGGTGCGCCCGCGCGGCATGGGTCACAACTGGTCCCCGCTGCTGCTGAAAGGCGGCGAGAACTGCGAGAGCCGCATCGTGCTGGTGGAAACCAGCCGTTACCTGACCCGCGTACGGATCGACACCCAGGGCGAGTTCGGCCTGTTCAGCGCGCAGACCGGCGTCACCATGGAAGCCCTGCTGAAACAGCTGGAGCGGGTCAAGCTCGGCTTCGTCGCCACGCCGGCGCCGGGCGACCTGACCCTCGGCGGTGTGCTCGCCATCGACGGCCACGGCACCGGCATCCCGGCGCAGGGCGAAAGCCGCCTGCCGGGGCAGAGCTACGGCTCCCTGAGCAACAGCATCGTGGCGTTGACCGCGGTGGTCTGGGACGGCGCCGCCGGACAATACGTGCTGAAGACCTTCCGCCGCGACGATCCGGCCTGCGCGCCGTTCCTCGTCCACCTCGGACGCGCCTTCATCGTCGAGGCGACCCTCCAGGCCGGGGTCAACAAGCGCATGCGCTGCCAGAGCTACGTGAACATCCCGGCGAGCGAGATGTTCGCCGCGGCCGGCAGCGGCGGAAGGACCTTCGACAGCTTCCTGCAAAAGAGCGGACGCGCCGAGGCCATCTGGTTCCCCTTCACCGACAAGCCCTGGCTGAAGGTCTGGACGCCGACCCCGCGCTGCCCGTTCGGTGCCCGCGCGGTCAACGGCCCGTTCAACTACCCCTTCTCCGACAACATTCCCAAGGCGCTGTCCGACCTGCTGGCGGCGATCAATACCGGCCACCCGGAACTCACCCCGCTGCTCGGCAAGCTGCAGTACGACCTGGTAGTGGGCGGCATGGCGCTGACCCTGGGCTACGACCTTTGGGGCTGGAGCAAGGACCTGCTGCTGTACATCAAGCCCAGCACCCTGCGCGTCACCGCCAACGGCTACGCGGTGCTGACCCGGCGTCGCGACGTGCAGCGGGTGATCAACGAGTTCTACCTGCAGTACCAGACGATGGTCGCCGCCTACCGCGCCAACGGCCACTACCCCATGAACGGCCCGGTGGAGATTCGCGTCAGCGGGCTCGACCAGCCCGGCGAGTCGATCGTTCCCGGCGCCCAGGTGCCCAGCCTGTCGGCGATCCGTCCGCGCCCCGACCAGCCGGAATGGGACACGGCGATCTGGCTGGACATCCTCAGCCTACCCGGCACTCCGCAGGCCAACGCCTTCTACCACGAGTTCGAGGCCTGGCTGTTCGACCACTTCAGCGGCGACTACGCCTCGCTGCGGGTGGAGTGGAGCAAGGGCTGGGGCTACAGCCCCGCCGCCGCCTGGGACGAGCCGACGGTGGTCGACCAGTTGGTGGCGCAGTCGCTACGCCAGGGCCTGGTCGCAGACAACGATTGGGACGCCGCGGCGCGCCAGTTGAACGAAGCCGATCCGCATCGGCTGTTCAGCTCGCCGCTGCTCGACCGGCTGATGCCATGAAATGCCGCTATGCGAGGCCGTACTGACTCGGACGAAGAGCGGTTCGCCGGAGCCGATATGAATGAGCCCTCGATACGGCGTTGACTTGTTCAACAGGTCTTATCGAGGTGTCGCACGAACCGGCCTTAATCATTCGCAAAGTTTACCCGGAGTGGCAAACCTTCATCCGCCGAATATTGAAACTCATTGTCAAACGAATTATCGAGCCCATGAAAAACCGCTAATCCTGGCAGTTCATCCCACTCTTTCGGATTAGTACCATCGAATGGCTTTCCAGACTCAGGGGAAGCCTAAAGGAGATATATGAAATGAAAGAACTCAATGACATTGAAGTCACCTGCGTTTCGGGTGGAACTCTTTCCGGCATGATCGTAGGCGCCGTCGACGGCGCCGCGACGGGCATGGCAATCGGCGGGAAATGGGGCGGTGCCGGCGGCTTCGGCTTCGGCGCTCTTTCCCAGTTGGTCGGCCTGGTCGTGCCAACCGCGATGGGCGCTATTGCCGGGGGCACGGTCGGTCTCTTCACCAATGCGGAAACGGCTGTCGGTTACTTGGGCCAATACCGGGAAAACTTCGGTCCCGGTGATGTAGGCCGCACCACCATCTAACTAGAAAAGTCGCACTCCGGCACTTCATGCGTTTGAACTTTCGCAAGGGTGTCGGAGTGTCATGCAAGTATTATTCGAATCCAGGATCCAGCCACCATGTTTCGCCAGGAAGCCCTCGACGCCCAGCATGCCGGCGGCCTGGGCGAGATCGTGCTGATCCGCCCGGTCTCCTTCACTTTTCTCACCCTGCTGGCCGCGGCGATGGCGCTGCTGGTGGTGGGCTTCTTCCTGTTCGGCAGCTACACCAAGCGCAGCACCGTCAGCGGCCAATTGGTTCCCGCCAGCGGCCAGGTCAAGGTGCACGCGCCGCAGGCCGGCATCGTGCTGCGCAAGTTCGTCCAGGAAGGCCAGGCGGTACGACGCGGCGAGCGCCTGATGGTGCTTTCCAGCGAACGCTACGGCAGCGATGCCGGGCCGGTGCAGGCCGGCATCAGCAGGCGCCTGGAACAACGCCGCGACTCCCTGCGCGACGAACTGGAAAAGCTTCGCCGCCTGCAAGACGACGAGCGCGACAGCCTGACCAGCAAGGTCGCCAGCCTGCAGCGCGAACTGACCACCCTCGCCGCCCAGACCGACAGCCAGCAACGCCTGCTGGCGCTGGCCAGCGACGCCGCCGCGCGCTACCAGGGGCTGATGGACAAGGGCTACATCTCCATGGACCAGTTGCAGCAGCGCCAGGCCGAACTCCTCGGCCAGCGCCAGACCCTGCAAGGCCTGGAGCGCGAACGCACGTCGCTGCGGCAGCAGTTGACCGAGCGCCGCAACGAACTCGCCGGGCTTTCCGCGCGCCAGGCCAACCAGCTCGCGGAAACCCGCCGCCAGCTCAGCGCGGTGGAGCAGGACCTGGCCGAAAGCGAAGCCAAGCGCACCTTGCTGGTCACCGCGCCGGAGAGCGGCATCGCCACCGCCGTGCTCGCCGAAGCCGGGCAGACCGTCGACAGCTCGCGTCCGCTGCTGAGCATCGTTCCCGCCGATACCCCGTTGCAGGCCGAACTCTACGCGCCGAGCAAGTCCATCGGTTTCATCCGGCCGGGCGACGCGGTGCTGATCCGCTACCAGGCCTATCCGTACCAGAAGTTCGGCCAGTACCACGGCAAGGTGCAGTCGATCTCCCGCGCCAGCGTCTCCTATGCCGAACTTTCCAGCATGGTCGGCGGCGTACCGGGGCTCGGCCAGGATGGCGAGCAGCTGTACCGGCTGCGGGTAACCCTCGACGACCAGGCGGTGACCGCCTACGGCCAGCCGCGTCCGCTGCAGAGCGGCATGCTGCTGGACGCCGACATCCTCCAGGACACCCGGCGCCTCTACGAATGGGTGCTGGAACCGCTCTACAGCCTGACCGGCAAACTCTAGGAACGACCCATGGCCTTTCTCGACGCTCTCGCCCTGCGCCTGGGCCGCCGCCTGCCGCTGGTGCTGCAGACCGAAGCCACCGAATGCGGCCTGGCCTGCCTGGCGATGATCGCCGGCTACCACGGCCACCATACCGGCCTGATGGAACTGCGCCGGCGCTTCTCCGTATCGCTCAAGGGCATCTCCCTCAAGCAACTGATCCAGACCGCCCACCGCCTCGGCCTGGGCACCCGCGCGGTGAAGCTCGACCTCGGCGACCTCGGCAAGCTCAAGCTGCCCTGCGTGCTGCACTGGAACTTCAACCACTTCGTCGTGCTCAAGGCGGTCGACGGGCGCGGCGCGGTGCTCCACGACCCCGCCCACGGCCAGCGCCGGCTGGGCCTGGAGGAAGTCTCGCGGAGCTTCACCGGGGTAGCCCTGGAACTCTGGCCGGAGAGCGGCTTCGAGAAACAGGAGGCGCCGCCGCGGATCAAGCTGCTGGGCATGCTCGGCAAGGTCACCGGGCTGTACCGCTCGCTGGCCCAGGTGCTGCTGCTCGCCGGCGCGCTGGAAGTGTTCTCGCTGATCAGTCCGTTCTTCCTGCAATGGACCATCGACAACGTCATCGTCAGCGAAGACCGTGACCTGCTCAGCACCCTGGCCATCGGCTTCGGCCTGTTGCTGCTGATGCAGCAGGCGGTCAGCGGGGTGCGCGCCTGGGTGATGATGCACATGAGCACCCTGCTCGGCGTGCAGTGGCAGGCCAACGTCTTCAGCCACCTGCTGCGGCTGCCCGCGCAGTATTTCGAGAAGCGCCACCTGGGCGACGTGGTGTCGCGCTTCGGCGCGGTGAACAGCATCCAGCAGACCCTCACCGCGGCCTTCCTCTCGGCGGTGCTGGACGGCCTGATGACCGTCGCCACCCTCGGCATGATGCTGCTCTACAGTCCGCCGCTGGCGGCCATCGCCATCGCCGCCATGAGCCTCTACGCCCTCGGCCGCTGGATCTGGTACCGGCCGTTGCGCAACGCCACCGAGGAGCAGATCGTCCACGCCGCGCGGCAGCAGAGCCACTTCCTCGAGACGGTGCGCGGCATCCGCCCGCTGAAGCTGTTCCAGCGCCAGGACGAGCGCCGCTCGGTATGGCTCGGCCTGCTGGTGGAACAGATCAACGCCGGCCTGCGTACGCAGAAGCTGCAACTGTTCTACCAGCAGCTCAACGGCCTGCTGTTCGGCGTGGAGAACCTGCTGGTGATCTGGCTCGGCGCGACCATGGTGATGGACGGCCAGTTCAGCGTCGGCATCCTGATGGCCTTCAACGCCTACAAGTCGCAGTTCGACAGCCGCGTCGGCAGCCTGATCGACAAGTTCTTCGAGCTGCGCATGCTCCAGTTGCAGGGCGAGCGCCTGGCCGACATCGTCCTCCAGGCCCCGGAGGTCAGCCACGGCGACATCCTCCCGGAGAACCTCCGCGAGCGCGAGGCGAGCATCGAGATCCAGGGCCTGCGCTACCGCTACGCGGAACAGGAGCCCTGGGTCCTCGACGGCCTCGACCTGCGCATCGCCGGCGGTGAGTCGGTGGCCATCGTCGGCCCCTCGGGCTGCGGCAAGAGCACCCTGCTCAACGACCTGCTGGGCATC
>NZ_SCND01000218.1:0-10438 GCF_005503585.1 Pseudomonas sp. 2VD | reverse complement strand
GTACTGGACAACCCGGCGCGTAGCCGTTCCGAGCGGAAGGGGCCGGAACAACTGATCGTCGATGTCTGGGGAGACCCGGCGCAAGGAAGCCAGGTCGTACTGTTGCCACCGGAGAGCGAGGCATGAGCGGATTCCAGGACCAGAGTATCGACGAAGGCGTGCGCAAGCGCACCGCCTACCAGAACGATCGGCGTGCACGACTGGCATTGAACGTCGAGCGACAGGACGGCGGTATCCTGCAGATTCCGGTGGCCAGCGATATGCTCGGCCATGAGGAGCACGAGCGTATCCAGCAGAACACCTTCCTGGCCGTGATGCCGCTGGTCCGCCTGCCAACGCTGGGCAAGGCCGGTTATGGCGACCAGCTGCCCGCCGGCGCGCTACCGCGGGCGGGACGGATCTACCTGTTCCAGGACGGCAAGCTGTGGCGCGAACTGGAGTGTGATGGCAAGGGCAACCTGTTTGAAGTCGACCTCCTGCAGGGGCGCAGCCAGCGTGCGGACAAGCGTCCGGCCGTAGGCAAGACACAAGCGCTGATCCTGGTGCCGGTGCTGGTCAAGGGGCAGTTCGTGATCCCACGCTACACCATGGCCTATAGCGAAACTCCCTGGCCTTGGTCGTACATCGACTGGCTGGAGGAGGACCCGCAGCGGGTCAACCGGCGCTGCCAGCAGATGGCGTCCGCTTGGAACGCCTCGGTGGCCAACCAGCACTGGAAAGCCTCCATCCATCATCCCGCGCTGGTCATTGATCATCACGCCCGGGGTTTGCGACCTCGCGACTTCAACGTCGAGAGCGCGCTGGAAGACCCGGCGGAATTCACACCTGCGTTCGCCGCCTTTCGCGAAGAGTCGCTGGTGTGCCAGTTGCAGCGACGCCAGCAGGAATTGGCGCCCCTGCTGAAGCAGGCTCCGCCCTCTGCGCTACCTACTCTGGAGGCCGGAGAGGATGTACTGGAAACCCTCAAGCTGCGTGGCCATCCCAACCTCATCGGGCTGATGCTCGACGACTCGCTGTTCGCCTTGCGCCACGCTGCGGCGCAGGCGCGCCACTGCGCTGCCTACTTGCGCAGCCTCAATGCACTGCTGCCGCACCGTCCCAACGGACGCTATGCACAGGTGCTGAGCAACATGCTCGACGGCCCGCTCGCCAAGCTCAGGGGCGAGGTCGATCAGGCCGAACTGGACGAGGCGATCTTCGCCGAGGAGCGACAGTCTTGCCGGATCCACCTGACGCATCAGGTCGAGCATCTGGTCGCCCTGCTTGAAGGCCCCTTGCACCCGGTGTTGCAGGACTGGACCCACCAGTGCGACGAAGCCCTGCTGGAGCCCTACAGCCTGATGAGCGAGGCACTGGCTGCGCTGAACCAGCTTCCCGACCGCTGCGACGCACTGTACAGCGGTACCGCCTACCGGGCGCTGGCGGCCCATGTCGAGCGGGTGGTCAGCACGGTTCTGCAGGCCAGCCACCCGCTTGGTGCCATGCTCCTGGCCAAGGACGAAGGACAACTTCCCGAGCCGGTTCGGCGCCTGCAGGCGTTGCGCGATAGCCCACGGACACCGGACCCCGACGCGATGGGCCTCAGCACGCTGATGCTGGGAGCCAGTCTGCTGGGCGAGGTCGACCAGCCCAGCGCCGGCAAGAGCCTCGCCTACTTTCTCGGCGACCTGCTGGACGTGTTCGGCGCCAGCGTAGTCGAGCAACTCGGCCGGCTGTCCCAGGGCGCCACCCAGATCCAGCTCGACCGCTTGTTCGCACCGACCTTCAATACTCTCAGCGCCCTCTCGGTGAAGATGAAAGGTATCCGCCTGCTGCCCGACGGTCAGGTACCGCTCGACATGGTTGTCGTCGGCGTGCGCGGAGCCGGCCTGCGCAACGGTCTGACCGAGGTCGAGCGCCAGGAACTGAGGCGCAAGAGCTATCGGCGCGCCATCGTCCAGGACGGTGCCGGCAATCCCCTGGCCGGCACCAGTCCCCGCGGCACCGGCATGAGTCGCGCCAACCTGCGCAACGTCATGGTGGTGGCGGTACCCAAGGATCACCCGGACCTGCTTGCCTACACGAAATTCCGTACGCAGTTAGGCACGTTGACCCAGGTGATGGAGAACACTCGCATCGTGCCGACGATGATGCTGGGGTTTGCGATTTATAACTTGAATGTGCAGGTGCAGGCACACAGTGGCTTTATAGACAGTGGAGAAAAGCACAGAGGAACGATCGGGGCTGTCGGTGCAGTAATCGATTTAACAGCCGCTGGAGGAAGCCATGCAAAGCTGCTTTTCGGACCATCTACTGCAAAGTATCTAGAAACCCCACGTATATCGGTAGCCCAAATATCCCCTCGGTGGGCCAGGAATCTAGAAGTTCAAACCGGCAGCCCTAAGTTAGGGTTGCTACGTGGGCTTGGTGGCGCAGCCACACTATTTGGTGCAGGCATCAGTGTATGGGATGGCTACCGAGCTTTGAGGCAGGGAGATAGCGATGCGGCTGCAGCCTACGGTGTGGCCGCAGTGGGTGGGGGCCTGTGGGGTGCCTACGTCCTAGGATGGATAGTAAACCCTTATGCTTTGCTGGCTGGTGCGGTTTTGGCGATCGGAGGCACTGTGGTCGCTAATCTACTGACTGACAGCGATGCGGAAACCATCGTCAAGAAAGGCCCCTTCGGCCGGCAATTCGCCGAGGCTGGCCTGCTCGATTCGCTGATGGGCCAGGACCAGCGCTTCGTCCATCTGAAAGACCCGCAAACGGCCTATCGCCAATTGCTGGGAGTCCTCGGCCATCCGCGGGTCTTTGTCCATCGCCTGGAAGACTGGCGCAAATTGGCGCCGGCGGCGCATCGATCTGTCTTGCAGGAAGCGGAACGGGGTCGCCAAGCGGTCAGCCCCACTGCGCTATCCTGCATCGACCCCAAGTTGCAGGCGCTGGAGGCAAACGATTGGGCCGTGGTGCTGAGTTCCCCGCTCCTGGCCATGTTCGAGAATGGCCAGCAGGCGTTCCGCCTGGTGGCCCAGGAGTTTCTCAGCAGCTTGCCGATCGATCCGGGCACCCTGTTCGGCGTCAAGCGCTACCATCGGGTCCCCGCGGGCCCCGCCAAGCTCGAAGCCTTGCCGTTGGATGCTGCCAGCGTGCTCTACGTGCTGCCGGCCAGCCTACCGATTCCGCAGTTGTCTCCTCGGGCCCGCTATAGCGTGCGCATGACCCAGGGTTTGAAGATCAGCGCACAGTTCGAACTCAATGCCGACCAGCCTGAGGAGCGGCTTGTCCTGCCTCAACCCAGCCCGAAGAGTTGGAGTGCATTCACATCCGCCAATCGGTACCTTCCCCCGGATGACTTGGGCCCACATGCTGCGCCACCTTATTGGTTGATAGAGAACAGTGAGTTCAACGTATGACCGTACACATGGATGCCACGTACTCAGCCAGTGCTTATCGCAGTGAAGTCAACGACTCTTTACCGCCGCCAAGGTGGAAGGAGGAGTCTAACCGTAATGGTATTTTTGACACCCATCTTGCCTTTGGGAACTATGCCAATCTAGATCCGGAAATGGAGATTGTAGGGCAGCTTTCGATCGGGACTGAGGATAAGTCAGAGGTTGGAGGTGCTAAGGCATATTGCAACTCTATGCGTTGGCAGTTTCAGAATTCCAGCAGAATTCCTTATATAATATTCACGCTTAGGATGCTGTGCTATTTTTTTGTATGGATTGCTTTGGGGGTTGGCATAATGGGAGAAGCCACCGGAGAGTGGAGGAGGGACATGCAGCAACTCTACACCTTGGTTTGCTCATTCTTTGTGGTGGCTGTTTCAGTAATATCCATGGTCGCCTTTCTTTCGAATAAAAAGTATCTTCACGTTATTCAGATTTCGGGTTTTTTATTCTCAATCCCATTGGCTTTGTACCAGTATGGAACAATATTTGGAACCAATGGTTTGCAAATAGCAATTTGGATAGGCGTATCTACTTATTTTATGGGTGCAGTCGGCTTCAACGCCATCCTTTGGCTCTACAGCAAAGTCTTCAAGCACGATGGCAGTGAATTCAATCGCCTGGACGGCATGCTCCGCTTCAAGCGTCGCTTTCGCCGCCTGTTCGTCGCTCCCTTCGACGAGTTCGATCCGGTGCTGCAATTGCTCCCCAGTGGCTACGGCAGCCACGACTATGCGCTCTGGCTGCATCACCGCTATACCGACAACAAGGTCTGTCTGGCCACCCGCGTCCACTCCCTCGGTCTCGACAAGGCCAATGCCCTGGCCTTCTGGGACTGCCTGCAACGCTACATGGACGTGACCCAGCCGTTGCCCGACCTGCCGGTCCTGGAGCCGAGCCGCCCCTTAGATCCGGTCACCGCCGAGCATGATCGGCATACCGGACGCGATCCCCATTACTGGCGCAAGCGCACCTACCAGGGCTGGCCAGCCAAGGAGCGCAAGGAGCTGGACCGACGCCTGCATGGGTATCCCTGGCAACAGCAGCCCTGCATCGTCAGGGCGCGCATCGATCCCGGGCTAAGCATCGAAGCCTATTACCGGCGCCAGGAAGCCAAGGGCATTTTTGCCACGCCCAGGGCCGATGATTTCAATGATGAGCACTGATGCTGAGTTATTCCGCCATTGCGACCGGTTAGCGAAGAAGGACTTTCACTAGAGTGGCTGTCGACCTACAAGGGCGTTCCTGTCCCGCCGTGCGATCAAGTCTCGGGTAGGACAGGGAGGTCTGCCGGGCACTGGGCGCGACTTCAGCGCTGTGCCAGCAGTTTTCTGCCGCGGGCGACGGCGGCACGGACCTGGTTCGGCGCGGTGCCGCCGATATGGTCGCGGGCGTTGACCGAGCCTTCCAGGGTCAGCACGTCGAAGACGTCGGCGTCGATCTGCTCGCTGAAGCGGCGCAGTTCGTCGAGGCTCATCTCGGCGAGGTCCTTGCCGCTGTCCACGCCGTACTTCACTGCGTGGCCGACGATCTCGTGGCAGTCGCGGAACGGCAGGCCCTTGCGCACCAGGTAGTCGGCCAGGTCGGTGGCGGTGGAGAAACCGCGGCGTGCCGCCTCGCGCATGATCTCGCGCCGGGGCCGGATCGCAGGGACCATGTCGGCGAAGGCGCGCAGGCTGTCGCGCAGGGTGTCGGCGGCGTCGAACAGCGGTTCCTTGTCTTCCTGGTTGTCCTTGTTGTAGGCCAGCGGTTGGCCCTTCATCAGGGTCAGCAAGCCGGTGAGGGCGCCGAACACCCGGCCGGACTTGCCGCGTACCAGCTCCGGCACGTCGGGGTTCTTCTTCTGCGGCATGATCGAGGAGCCGGTGCAGAAGCGGTCGGGCAGGTCGATGAACTGGAACTGCGCGCTGGTCCACAGCACCAGCTCTTCCGAGAAGCGCGACAGGTGCATCATCGCCAGGCTGGCGGTGGCGCAGAATTCGATGGCGAAGTCGCGGTCGGAGACGCCGTCCAGGGAGTTACCGCCAACCGCGTCGAAGCCCAGCAACTGGCAGGTGATCTCGCGCTGGATCGGGTAGGTGGTGCCGGCCAGGGCCGCCGAGCCGAGCGGCATGCGGTTGACCCGCTTGCGGCAGTCGACCAGGCGCTCGTAGTCGCGGCTGAGCATCTCGAACCAGGCCAGCAGGTGGTGGCCGAAGGTCACCGGCTGGGCGGTCTGCAGGTGGGTGAAACCGGGCATGATGGTGTCGGCTTCCGCTTCGGCCAGGCCCAGCAGGCCCTCCTGCAGGCGGGTGATCTCGGCGAGGATGGTGTCGATCTCGTCGCGTAGCCAGAGGCGGATGTCGGTGGCCACCTGGTCGTTGCGCGAGCGGCCGGTGTGGAGCTTCTTGCCGGTGACGCCGATGCGGTCGGTCAGGCGCGCCTCGATGTTCATGTGCACGTCTTCCAGGTCGACGCGCCAGTCGAAGCTGCCGGCTTCGATTTCCGCCTGGATCTGTTGCAGGCCGTCGATGATCGCATCGCGCTCGGCGTCGCTCAGCACGCCGACCTTGGCCAGCATCGTGGCGTGGGCGATGGAACCCATGATGTCGTGGCGGTAGAGACGCTTGTCGAAGTCGACGGAGGCGGTGAAACGGGCGACGAAGGCGTCGACGGGCTCGCTGAAGCGGCCGCCCCAGGACTGGTTGGTCTTCTCTACGCTCATGGTATCTCTCGCTGCAACAAGAAACGGACAGGCCGCGCGGCCTACGTGACGGGCAAAGTGCGACGATGATAGCAGGCCGGGAGGAAAAACCGGCGGCTCGTCGACGAAGCCGGAACGAGCGCTGTTTCGCGGTTTTTTGCGGCAGATGGCATTTCGGTGCTTTATTTCGCCCGTACGCCCGCGGCTGTCTTGCGGGCGCCACGGGCCTTGCGGAAACTCTGTCGATGCCTATCCGATTCAAGCCCGGCCGCTCGACCCGGCCGGCCGTCCAAGACGACTTCTTCATTCCCGAGCTCTGCGAAGCCGAAGCCCTGTTCACCCTGGTGCTGCTGGCGGAGCTGCTGGTGCTTGTGCTGGTGCTGGCGGAGCCGATGACGCCGAGCTTCAACTGGGTGCGCCTGGCCCTGGCGTCGCTGTTCGTGCAGTGGATCGTACTGCTCTCGGCGGCGCTGTTCTGCCGCCTGCGGCCATTGCTCGCGCGCCTGCCGGTGGCGCTGGCGGGGAGTGCCTGCTGCCTGTTGGTGGTGGCCCTCACCCTGGGCTGCACGGCGGTCGCCGAGCACTATCAACTGGGCGGAGAACTGACGCGTGCCGGCGAGGTCAATCTGTATCTACGGCACGCGCTGATCGCGCTGATCATGTCCGCCCTGGTGCTGCGCTACTTTTACCTGCAGAGCCAGTGGCGCCGGCAGCAGCAGGCCGAGTTGCAGGCGCGCCTGGAATCGCTGCAGGCGCGGATTCGCCCGCATTTCCTGTTCAACAGCCTGAACAGCATCGCCAGCCTGATCGAGCTGGACCCGCTGAAGGCCGAGCATGCGGTGCTGGACCTGTCCGACCTGTTCCGGGCCAGCCTGGCGAAGCCCGGCACTTTAGTTTCCTGGGAGGAGGAACTGGCGCTGGCAAGGCGCTATCTTTCCATTGAGCAGTATCGTCTTGGCGATCGCCTGCAACTGGACTGGCAGGTGCACGGGGTGCCGGCCAACCTGCCGATCCCCCAACTGACCTTGCAGCCGCTGCTGGAAAATGCGCTTATCTATGGCATCCAGCCGCGGGTCGAAGGTGGCCTGGTGCAGGTCGAGGCGGTTTATCGTGAAGGAGTGTTCCAGCTATGTGTGAGCAACCCCTACGACGAGGCGCTCGAGTCGCCCCCGTCGAAAGGCACGCGACAGGCGTTACACAATATCGATGCACGACTTGGGGCACTTTTCGGGCCTAAAGCGAGTCTCAGCGTCGAGCGCCGTGACGGACGGCACTACACCTGTCTACGCTATCCATGTGCGCGACTCATGCAGGAAGCCTGAGCTTATGAATGTCCTGATTGTCGATGACGAACCTCTGGCGCGAGAGCGCCTGGCCCGATTGGTAGGGCAACTGGACGGCTATCGCGTCCTCGAGCCCTCGGCCAGCAATGGCGAAGAAGCGCTGACGCTGATCGACAGCCTCAAGCCCGATATCGTCCTGCTGGATATCCGCATGCCCGGTCTGGACGGCCTCCAGGTCGCGGCCAGACTCTGCGAGCGGGAAGCGCCGCCGGCTGTGATCTTCTGCACGGCCCATGACGAATTCGCCCTGGAAGCCTTCCAGGTCAGCGCCGTGGGCTACCTGGTCAAGCCGGTGCGCAGCGAAGACCTGGCCGAGGCGTTGAAGAAAGCCTCGCGACCGAACCGCGTGCAACTGGCCGCGCTGACCAAGCCCCCGGCCTCCGGCGGCAGCGGTCCGCGCAGCCACATCAGTGCGCGGACCCGCAAGGGGATCGAGCTGATCCCGCTGGAAGAGGTGATCTTCTTCATTGCCGACCACAAGTACGTGACCTTGCGCCATGCGCAGGGCGAGGTGCTGCTGGACGAGCCGTTGAAGGCGCTGGAAGACGAGTTCGGCGAGCGCTTCGTGCGCATCCACCGCAACGCGCTGGTCGCCCGCGAACGGATCGAACGCCTGCAGCGTACGCCGCTGGGGCATTTCCAGCTCTACCTGAAAGGCCTCGACGGCGATGCGCTGACCGTCAGCCGGCGGCACGTGGCCGGGGTCAGGCGTCTGATGCATCAGCTCTGACGGCGGTCGGCGGTTCGCCAGCGACCCGGGTGCGGCTATCGGGCCCAGCGTCCGCGCACTCGGGTTCGAACTGTTATCATGGGCGCATCCCTGTGCACGGAATATCCCATGTCGTCCCGCGAAATCCGCATCGCCACTCGCCAGAGCGCCCTCGCCTTGTGGCAGGCCGAATACGTCAAGGCGCGCCTGGAGCAGGTTCATCCTGGCCTGACCGTCACCCTGCTGCCGATGACCAGTCGCGGCGACAAGCTGCTCGACGCACCGCTGGCGAAGATCGGCGGCAAGGGCCTGTTCGTCAAGGAACTGGAAACCGCCCTGCTCGAAGGCGCCGCCGACATCGCGGTGCATTCGATGAAGGACGTGCCGATGGACTTTCCCGAGGGGCTCGGCCTCTACACCATCTGCGAGCGCGAAGACCCGCGTGACGCTTTCGTCTCGAACACCTACGCCAGCCTCGAGCAACTGCCCGCCGGCAGCGTGGTCGGCACCTCCAGCCTGCGCCGCCAGGCGCAGCTGCTGGCGCGCCGGCCGGACCTGCAGATCCGTTTCCTGCGGGGCAACGTCAATACCCGCCTGGCCAAGCTGGATGCCGGCGAATACGACGCGATCATCCTCGCCGCCGCCGGCCTGATCCGCCTCGGCTTCGAGTCGCGCATCCGCTCCTCGATCAATGTCGACGACAGCCTGCCCGCCGGCGGACAAGGCGCCGTCGGCATCGAATGCCGTACTGCCGACAGCGACCTGCATGCCTTGCTGGAACCCTTGCACCATACCGACACGGCTCTGCGGGTCACTGCCGAGCGCGCGCTGAACAAGCGGCTCAACGGCGGTTGCCAGGTGCCGATCGCCTGCTACGCCATCCGCGAGGGCGACCAGCTGTGGCTGCGCGGCCTGGTCGGCCAGCCTGATGGCACCCAGTTGCTGCGCGCCGAGGGGCGGGCGCCACTGGCGGAAGCCGAGGCGCTGGGCGTGCGGGTGGCCGAGGACCTGCTGGAGCAGGGCGCCGAAGCGATTCTCGAAGCCGTCTACGGCGAGGCCGGACATCCGTGAGCGGCTGGCGGCTCCTGCTGACGCGCCCCGACGAGGAGTGCGCGGCCCTGGCCGCCAGCCTCGGCGAGGCGGGCGTCCATAGCAGTAGCCTGCCGCTGTTGGCGATCGATCCGCTGGAAGAAACCCCGGAGCAGCGTACGCTGATGCTCGACCTGGACCGCTACTGCGCGGTGGTGGTGGTCAGCAAGCCGGCGGCGCGCCTGGGGCTGGAGCGGCTCGACCGCTACTGGCCGCAGCCGCCGCAGCAGACCTGGTGCAGCGTCGGCGCGGCGACTGCGGCGATCCTCGAGGCCTACGGCCTCGACGTAACCTACCCTGAACAGGGCGACGACAGCGAAGCGTTGCTGGCGCTGCCGGCGTTCCAGGATTCCCTGCGCGTGCACGATCCGAAAGTGCTGATCATGCGCGGCGAAGGTGGCCGAGAATTCCTCGCCGAGCGCCTGCGCGGCCAAGGCGTGCAGGTGGACTACCTGCCACTCTACCGGCGCCGGGCTCCGGACTATCCGGCCGGAGAGCTGCTGGCAAGGGTGCGGGCGGAACGCCTGAACGGCCTGGTGGTCAGCAGTGGACAGGGTTTGCAAAATCTGTATCAGTTGGCGGCAGCCGATTGGCCCGAGATAGGCCGGTTGCCGCTGTTCGTACCCAGCCCGCGGGTCGCCGAGATGGCGCGTGAACTGGGTGCGCAACGGGTGATTGATTGCCGGGGCGCGAGCGCGCCGGCCTTGCTGGCGGCCCTGACGAGCGCCGCCTAGAACTTTCTTGACCAAAGGATGGACCTGTGAGCGAAGCAGTCACTCCCCAAGACGACGCAAGAACTTCCACTTCCACCCCTTCTCCCGTTGCACCCGATGCATCCAGGCGTTCCGGTACCGCCACCGGCCTGGCGTTGCTCGCCCTGCTGGTTGGCGTGGCGGGACTCGGCGCGGGTGGCTGGAGCTTCTGGCAGGTCCAGCAGTTGCAGGGCACCGAGCGTGA
This sequence comes from Pseudomonas sp. 2VD, assembly GCF_005503585.1. Lineage (NCBI taxonomy): Bacteria > Pseudomonadati > Pseudomonadota > Gammaproteobacteria > Pseudomonadales > Pseudomonadaceae > Pseudomonas > Pseudomonas sp. 2VD. The sequence goes on along the minus strand of NZ_SCND01000218.1, from coordinate 229 downwards.
CCAGCTGGCGCAGCTGGAAGATGCCCGTGGCAAGACCGAATCCCTGGCCCAGCGCAACCAGCAACTGGCTGCCCGCCTGGACGCTTTGCCCACCGCGGACGAACTGGAGGTCCGGCGACGCCTTGTGGTGGAGTTGCAGGGCGACCAGCAGCATCTTAGCGAGCAACTGAAGAAGGTCCTCGGCCAGAGCCGCCAGCAATGGCGACTGGCCGAGGCCGAACACCTGCTG
>NZ_SCND01000217.1:0-10457 GCF_005503585.1 Pseudomonas sp. 2VD | reverse complement strand
CGGCCAGCGGGCCTACCAGGGGCAGGTAGTCGGGGCTGGTGCAGCGGAACGCCGCGCGGCCTTCCAGGCGCTCCAGCGGCAGGTCGTCGGCGCCCAGGCGCTGCAACAGGTCGGGGGATATCTCCCGCAGCAGTTCGAGGTTGCCCTGGTGTTCGGCGAGGGTCGGCGCCAGGTCTTCGCTCTTGAAGTCGAAGCTGGCGCCGAGGGTGTGTTCGTCGCCACGCGGCGGTGCGACGTAGCCCTCGGCGCAGACCACGGTGCGCAGCGCCCGGCTTTGCGGGGTGGCCGGCAGGCGGGTGACCTGCCCGCGAATGCGCTTCAGCGGCAGCTCGGCGGCGGGCGGGAAGTCGCGGATGTCGGCGGCGGTGGCGAGGATCGCGAGTGGCGCGCGGGCCAGGCATTCGTCGCCGGCGTAGGCGCACCAGTCGTCGCCCTCGCGGCGCAAGCGTACAGCCCGGCCGCTCAGCAGGGTGATCCCGGGGGTGGCGGCCAGGGCCTGGCACAGCGCGGGCGGATGGACCCAGCCGGCTTCGGGATAGAACAGGCCGCCGGCGGGCAGGGCGACGCCGGCGAGGCGCTCGGCCTGCTCGCGGTCCAGGCCGTGCAGCAGGTCGGCGGGGAAGGCTGCGGCCAGTTGCGCCTGGCGTTGCGCTTCCTTGGCGTCGAAGGCCAGTTGCAGTACGCCGCAGGCGTCCCAGTCGTGGCCGCGCCGCAGGCGTTCGAGCAGCCGGCGGGTATGGCCGAAGCCGCTGAGCACCAGGCGCGACAGCGGCGTGCCGTGGGCCGAGAGTTTCAGGTAGAGCACGCCCTGGGGGTTGCCCGAGGCTTCCCGGGCGAGGCCGGGATGGCGTTCGATCAGGGTCACCTGCCAGCCGCGCGCGGCGAGGCTGGCGGCGCTGGCGCAGCCGGCCAGGCCGCCGCCGACCACCAGTGCCGCGCGGCGCCCGGCGTGGGGCGCGGGGCGTGCGTACCAGGGCTTGCCGGCGTTCGCCGGCGGCCCCTGGTAGGTGCCGCCGAGCATCTCGCGCTTCTGTCCGTAGCCCGGTACCCGTTGCATGGCGAAACCGGCCTCGATCAGCCCTCGGCGAACGAAACCGGCGCTGGTGAAAGTGCCCAGGGTCGCCTGCGGCGCCGACAGTCGCGCCAGTTCGGCGAACAGTACGGGCGACCACATGTCCGGGTTCTTCGCCGGGGCGAAGCCATCGAGGAACCAGGCGTCGACCCGCGCGTCGAGCTGCGGCAGGCACTCCAGGGCATCGCCCAGCAGCAGGGTCAGGCCGACCCTTCCGCCCGCGAACGCCAGGCGCTGGAAGCCCGGGTGCACGGCAAGGTACTGGTCCAGCAGGGCTTCGCTCCAGGGCGCCAGTTCCGGCCATAGCGCCAGGGCGCGGCGCAGGTCGGCGGCGGCGAGGGGGAATTTCTCCACGCTGACGAACTCCAGACGCGCGCCGGCCGGCGCAACCCGTTCGAACAATTGCCAGGCGCAGAGGAAGTTCAGTCCGGTGCCGAAGCCGGTCTCGCCGATGCACAGCACCTCGCCGTCGCCCAGCGCGGCGAAGCGCTCGGCCAGGCGGTTGGTGGCGAGGAACACATGGCGCGTCTCGTTGAGCCCGGAATGCCGGGAAAAATATACGTCGCCGAAGGCGCGGGATAGCGGCTGGCCGTTTTCGTCCCAGTCGAGCTGGGCATGCTGGAAGTCGGACATGGCAGAACCTGAAAAAGCGGATGGCGCATTTTACGGGGCTTTGCCGGCCAGCGGCGAGGCGCTGCGCGAACATGCCGCGGCGCCGCGCAGACAGCCGCACGCCGATCCGCTACCTTGAAGGACTCAGGTTAAGGGAGACCTCCATGTTCGAATCCGCGGAAGTTGGCCACAGCATCGACAAGGACACCTACGAGAAGGCCGTCATCGAGTTGCGCGAAGCGCTGCTCGAGGCGCAGTTCGAGCTCAAGCAGCAGGCGCGCTTCCCGGTGATCATCCTGATCAACGGCATCGAGGGCGCCGGCAAGGGCGAGACGGTCAAGCTCCTCAACGAGTGGATGGACCCGCGCCTGATCGAGGTGCAGAGCTTCCTCCGTCCCTCCGACGAGGAGCTGGAGCGGCCGCCGCAGTGGCGCTTCTGGCGGCGCCTGCCGCCCAAGGGGCGGACCGGTATCTTCTTCGGCAACTGGTACAGCCAGATGCTCTACGCGCGGGTCGAGGGGCATATCAAGGAGGCCAAGCTGGACCAGGCCATCGATGCCGCCGAACGCTTCGAGCGCATGCTCTGCGACGAAGGCGCGCTGCTCTTCAAGTTCTGGTTCCATCTCTCCAAGAAACAGTTGAAGGAGCGTCTCAAGGCGCTGGAGAAGGACCCGCAGCACAGCTGGAAGCTCAGTCCGCTGGACTGGAAGCAGAGCGAGGTCTACGACCGCTTCGTGCATTACGGCGAGCGCGTGCTGCGCCGTACCAGCCGGGACTACGCGCCCTGGTACGTGGTGGAAGGCGCGGACGAGCGCTACCGCGCCTTGACCGTCGGCCGCATCCTTCTCGAAGGGTTGCAGGCCGCGCTGGCCACCAAGGAGCGCGCCAAGCGCCAGCCGCACGCCGCACCGCTGGTGTCGAGCCTGGACAACCGTGGCCTGCTGGACTCCCTGGACCTGGGCCAGTACCTGGACAAGGACGCCTACAAGGAGCAGCTCGCCGCCGAGCAGGCGCGCCTGGCCGGGCTGATCCGCGACAAGCGCTTCCGCCAGCATTCGCTGGTCGCGGTGTTCGAGGGCAACGACGCGGCCGGCAAGGGCGGCGCCATCCGCCGTGTCACCGACGCGCTGGACCCGCGCCAGTACCATATCGTGCCGATCGCCGCGCCGACCGAAGAGGAGCGCGCGCAGCCCTATCTCTGGCGCTTCTGGCGGCACATCCCGGCGCGCCGCCAGTTCACCATCTTCGACCGTTCCTGGTACGGCCGCGTGCTGGTGGAACGCATCGAGGGCTTCTGCGCACCGGCCGACTGGCTGCGCGCCTATGGCGAGATCAACGACTTCGAGGAGCAGCTCAGCGAGTACGGGATCATCGTGGTGAAGTTCTGGCTGGCGATCGACAAGCAGACCCAGATGGAGCGCTTCAAGGAGCGCGAGAAAACCCCCTACAAGCGCTACAAGATCACCGAGGAAGACTGGCGCAACCGCGACAAGTGGGACCAGTACGTGGACGCGGTGGGCGACATGGTCGACCGTACCAGCACCGAGATCGCGCCCTGGACCCTGGTCGAAGCCAACGACAAGCGCTTCGCCCGGGTCAAGGTGCTGCGCACCATCAACGACGCCATCGAGGCGGCGTACAAGAAGGACAAGTGAGGCCTGCCGGAATGCGGCGCCGTCCTCTCCAGGGGATGGCGACGCATACGCCGGATGAATGATCGGTGCCTCGCGCGATTGCCTCGCCTTATCCTCGCTCGATCCGGCCGCTGCCCCGGCGGCCGCCCGACAATAACAGCGAGGGTTCCCCCATGCGTGAAGTGGTGATCGTCGACAGCGTCCGGACCGGCCTGGCCAAGTCCTTCCGCGGCAAGTTCAACCTGACCCGGCCGGACGACATGGCCGCCCACTGTGTCGACGCGCTGCTGGCGCGCAACGACCTCGACCCGCTGCTGGTGGATGACTGCATCGTCGGCGCCGGCTCCAACGAAGGCGCCCAGGGCCACAACATCGGGCGCAACGTGGCGGTGCTCTCCGGCCTCGGCATCCAGGTGCCGGGGATGACCCTCAACCGCTACTGTTCCTCCGGCCTGCAGGCGATCGCCATCGCCGCCAACCAGATCGCTTCCGGTTGCAGCGAGGTGATCGTCGCCGGCGGCGTCGAGTCGATCACCCTGACCCTGAAGAGCGTCAACACCGACCACCTGGTGAACCCGCTGCTGCAAAGGGAGGTGCCGGGCATCTACTACCCCATGGGGCAGACCGCCGAGATCGTCGCCCGTCGCTACGGCATCACCCGCGAGGCCCAGGATGCCTACGCCCTGCAGAGCCAGCAGCGGATGGCGCGAGCCCAGGCGGACGGGCTGTTCGCCGACGAGATCGTGCCGATGACCACCCGCTACGCGGTGGAGGACAAGGCCAGCGGCGAGAAGCAGGTGCTCGACGGAGTGGTCGACCGCGACGACTGCAACCGCCCGGACACCACCCTCGAAGGCCTGGCCTCGCTGAAGCCGGCGTTCGCCGAGGACGGTTCGGTCACCGCCGGCAACGCCTCGCAACTCTCCGACGGCGCCTCGATGACCCTGCTGATGAGCCTGGAGAAAGCGCTGGCGCTGGGCCTGGAGCCGAAGGCCTTCTTCCGTGGCTTCACCGTGGCCGGCTGCGAGCCGGACGAAATGGGCATCGGTCCGGTGTTCTCGGTGCCGAAGCTGCTCAAGGCGAAGGGGCTGAAGATCGCCGACGTCGATCTCTGGGAACTCAACGAAGCCTTCGCCTCGCAGTGCCTGTACTGCCGCGACCGGCTGGAGATCGACAACGAGAAGTACAACGTCAATGGCGGCTCCATCGCCATCGGCCACCCGTTCGGCATGACCGGCTCGCGCCAGGTCGGTCATCTGGTCCGCGAACTGCGCCGGCGCAACCTGCGCTACGGCGTGGTGACCATGTGCGTCGGCGGCGGCATGGGCGCCAGCGGGCTGTTCGAAGCCGTACGCTGAGCCCGTGCGCGACGGCGGGCCCCGCAGGCCGGGGTTCGCCTCATGGGTTTTATTTACATGACGCTCCGTGCCATCCCCGGCGACTCGCGCTAGGCTAGGCGCCTTTTTCCTTGCATAGGGATGTAGCGATGTCCACCGAGCCCAACTCGCCGTTCGTCGACGACCCGCTGAGCGCCGTCGATGCACGGATTCTCGGCAGCCTCGTCGAGAAGCAGGCGACCACTCCGGAAACCTATCCGCTGACCCTCAATGCCCTGGTCCTGGCCTGCAACCAGAAGACCAGCCGCGATCCGGTGATGAACCTCACGCCCGGCCAGGTCGGCCAGAGCCTGCGCCAGCTCGAGGGGCGCGGCCTGGTCAGGCTGGTGATGGGCAGCCGCGCCGACCGCTGGGAGCACACCCTGGGCAAGGGCCTGGAATTGGTGGCGCCACAGGTGGCGCTGCTCGGCCTGCTGTTCCTGCGTGGTCCGCAGACCCTCAACGAACTGCTCACCCGCAGCAACCGCCTGCACGATTTCGACGACGTCGAGCAGATCCGCCACCACCTGGAACGCCTCGCCGGCCGTGGCCTGGCCGTGCACCTGGAGCGTCGCGCCGGGCAGCGCGAGGAGCGCTACATGCACCTGCTCGGCAGCCAGGCCGACCTCGAGGCCGCCGTGGAGGCGATGGGCAGCGACCCGGAACGCGCCGCGCCGGCCGCTCTGTCGGCCGATGCGGAAGCGCGGATCGCCGAGCTGGAGACGCGCCTGGCGGCGCTGGAGGAGCGCCTGGCCAGGCTCGAAGGAGGGGCGTGATATCGCGGGTGGGCGCAATCGGTGACATGCAGGTTCCGGCGGATAACCGCGAGCGGTTGTTCGCCCTACGGCCCGCAGTGACTTTGTGGGCGGCGCTGCCTGTCGGGTAGGGCGAATAACGCCAGCGGCGTTATCCGCCGATGCGCCGCCCCGCAAGGCGAACGCCAACCCAAAAAAGCCCGGCTATTGCCGGGCTTTTTTCATGCGCGCGCGTCGGTGGCCGATCAGGCCTCCGGCTGTACCGGCACGTGGATCAGTTGCAGGCGCTCGCTGCTCCAGGCACGGGTGCTGTTGGTCAGCTCGATGTCGTTGTTCAGCTTGCGCCCGTAAGACGGCACGATTTCCTTCAGGCGTGCCTGCCACTCGGGGGTGGCGACCTTGTCCTTGAAGGCCTTCTCCAGCACCGACAGCATGATCGGTGCGGCGGTCGAGGCGCCCGGCGAGGCGCCGAGCAGGGCGGCGACGGAGCCGTCGGCGGCGGTCACCACTTCGGTGCCGAATTGCAGTACGCCGCCTTTCTCGGCGTCCTTCTTGATGATCTGCACGCGCTGGCCGGCCTGCACCAGCTTCCAGTCCTCGTCGCGGGCTTCCGGGAAGTACTCGCGCAGCGAGGCCATGCGGTCGTCCTGGCTGAGCATCAGCTGGCCGATCAGGTACTGGCTGAGATCGAAGTTGTCGATGCCGGCGTTGAACATCGGGCCGATGTTGCTGCTGGTCACCGAGCCCGGCAGGTCCCACAGCGAGCCGTTCTTCAGGAACTTGGTGGAGAAGGTGGCGAACGGACCGAACAGCAGAACCGGCTTGCCGTCGATCATGCGGGTGTCGAGGTGCGGCACCGACATCGGCGGCGAGCCCACCGAAGCCTTGCCGTAGACCTTGGCCAGATGGTGCTTGACCACGTCCGGGTTGGTGGTGGCGAGGAACGAACCGCCCACCGGGAAGCCGGCATAGCCTTCGGCCTCGGGGATACCGGACATCTGCAGCAGCTTCAGCGCGCCGCCACCGGCGCCGATGAAGACGAACCTGGCCTTGACGCTGGTTTCCTTGTCGCCGTTGGCCAGGTCGGCCATGGTCACGGTCCAGGTGTTGTCGTCGTTGCGCTTGAGGTCGCGGACCTCATGTTGCAGGCGCAGCTTGAAGGTGTCCTTGGCCGACAGCGAGCCCACCAGCTGGCGGGTGATCTCGCCGAAGTTGACGTCGGTGCCGATCGACATGCGCGTGGCGGCGATCTTCTGCCCCGGCTCGCGGCCTTCCATCACCAGCGGCACCCACTGCTTGATCTGCTCGGGGTCTTCCGAGTACTCCATGCCGCGGAACAGCGAGCTGTGCTGCAGGGCGGCGTGGCGCTTCTTGAGGAAGGCGACGTTGTCGTCGCCCCAGACGAAGCTCATGTGCGGGACGTTGTTGATGAACGACTTCGGATCGTTCAGCACCTTGCGGTCGACCTGGTAGGCCCAGAACTGCTTGGAGATCTCGAAGTTCTCGTTGATCGCCACCGCCTTGCTGATATCCATCGAGCCGTCCGCGGCCTCGCTGGTGTAGTTCAGTTCGCAGAACGCCGAGTGACCGGTGCCCGCGTTGTTCCAGCCGTTGGAGCTTTCCTCGGCGACCTTGTCCAGGCGCTCGACCATCTCGATGGTCCAGCCCGGTTCCAGTTCGTTCAGATAGGTACCCAGGGTGGCGCTCATGATGCCGCCACCGATCAGGAGCACGTCGACCGGTTTTTCCGATTCGACGCTGTTTTTGGAGCAACCCAGCACGCTGACGCACAAAAGCATCAATAAGATTTTTTTCATGAATTTACCGCTAGAAAACGTGGAGAAGCGTGGATACGCACGACGTGGCAGGTATTCACCGGGTGAATGATACTGGAACTCACCCCCGATGTGAGTGCGTTCACATGCGGTGACATTTGCCTCGGCGTTCCGCCGAGAATACTTGCCTTCCCTTTCTTGAACGTTTCAGCCGCCGGGAAATAAATTCCGCGCCTGTATCGTTTCAGTGGGAACCCGGCGCCTGGATTTCCGCCGATTGGCGCATCCTGCGGATATACGCGTCGATTTCCCGCTCCGCGTCGAAACGGGTGAAGTAGGGACCTTCCAGGGTCCCTTCGCGGGTGGAGAAGAAGTACTGGCCATTCACCGAACTTATGCGATCGCTGCGGAAGCGGGTGGCCGGGACGGGATCGGTGGAACGTTTCCCCAACATGGCGGCGACTCCTGGATGGCGGGCCAAGGTGATTTCAGTGTAGGCGGGGGTTGGCCGGGCGGCAGGCCGGCGGACGAAAGGAGACGGATTTCCAGGCGAAGGGTTGGGTATTCTATTTTTGGTTATAAGAAAATCTTAATTTATTCTTTTTAACGTCGAACGGCCTTGGGCATAGTGGGTTCCAACACGAACAAGGAGTGACCCCATGAGCCTCAGACTCGGCGACATCGCCCCCGATTTCGAACAGGATTCCAGCGAAGGGCGCATCCGCCTCCACGAATGGCTGGGCGACAGCTGGGGCGTGCTGTTCTCCCACCCGGCCGACTTCACCCCGGTGTGCACCACCGAGCTGGGCTTCACCGCCAAGCTCAAGGACCAGTTCGCCCAGCGCGGGGTCAAGGTCCTGGCGCTGTCGGTGGACCCGGTGGACTCGCACCTGAAGTGGATCGACGATATCAACGAGACCCAGGACACCCGGGTCAACTTCCCGATCATCGCCGACGCCGATCGCAAGGTCTCCGAACTCTACGACCTGATCCACCCGAACGCCAACGACACGCTGACCGTGCGTTCGCTGTTCATCATCGACCCGAACAAGAAGGTGCGCCTGATCATCACCTACCCGGCGAGCACCGGGCGCAACTTCAACGAGATCCTCCGGGTGATCGATTCGCTGCAACTGACCGACGAGCACAAGGTCGCCACGCCGGCCAACTGGGAGGACGGCGACGAGGTAGTGATCGTGCCTTCGCTGAAGGACGAGGAAGAGATCAAGCGGCGTTTCCCCAAAGGCTACCGCGCGGTGAAGCCCTACCTGCGCCTGACGCCCCAGCCCAACCGCTGAGGCCGGATTCGTCCCGCCTGCATGGGCAGGCACGGCAGGCGGGACTTTTTATTCGACGGTGCGTGCCGTCATGCAACGCTGTTTAGCCACGAGCAGGGTTTTTGGCCGGTTTCGACCGGCCCTCTTTTTTATGTGCGCCAGCGCGTCGCCGCGACGCTTTCTATCCGCCATCCGTTTCCGAAACCGGCTCTGACTTGCCCGCCAGACGGGGAGAAGGCTCGCTCATCCACCTCCTTCCAGGAGCAGACGCATGATCGCCGCTCTCCGTCGCTGCCGGGCCTGGCTGGCCCTGCTCGCCGTTCTTGCCGTGTTTCCCGCGGCCGAAGCCGCCGACGCCCCCGCTGAAATCCGTCTCGACTATGCCTACTACGCCCCCACCAGCCTGGCGCTCAGGAAGTTCGGCTGGCTGGAGAAAAGCCTGGACGGCAGCGGAACCCGGGTGCGCTGGGTGTTCAGCCAGGGCAGCAACCGTTCCCTGGAGTACCTCAACGCCGGCAGCGTCGATTTCGCCTCGACCGCCGGCCTCGCCGCGGTACTCGCGCGGGCCAACGGCAGCCCGGTACGTACCGTATACGTCGCCAGCCGCCCGGAGTGGACCGCGCTGCTGGTGCGCAAGGATTCGCCGATCCGCAGCCTCGCCGAGCTCAAGGGGCGCAAGGTGGCTGCCACCAAGGGCACCGATCCCTACCTGTTCCTGCTCCGCAGCCTGCACAGCGTGGGCCTGGACAAGAACGACCTGCGTATCGTCCACCTGCAGCATCCCGACGGCCGGGTAGCCCTGGAGAAGGGCCAGGTCGACGCCTGGGCCGGGCTCGATCCGCACATGGCGGCCAGCGAGTTGCAGGCCGGCTCGCGGCTGCTCTACCGCAACCTCGGCTTCAACAGCTACGGCGTGCTCAACGTCCGCGAGGATTTCGCGGAACGCCATCCGCAACTGATCCGCCAGGTGCTGGCGGCCTACGAGCAGGCGCGCCACTGGGTGATCGGGCACCCCGACGAGGCCGCGCAACTGCTTGCCGAGGAAGCCGGCCTGCCGCTGGAAGTGGCTCGCCTGCAACTGTCGCGCACCGATTTCAGCCAGCCGCTGCCGGGCGCCGAACAGGTCGCCGCGCTCAAGGCCGCGGCGCCGATCCTGGCGGACGAGCGCCTGGTGCGGCCGGGCGTGGACGTGCAGAAGGTGGTCGACGAACTGATCGCGCCGCAGTGGGCTGCCGAGGTCATCGGCGGTGCCCCGTTGGCGCGCACGGAGCCCTGAGCCATGGTCAGCCAGAGCCTGCGACTGGCCCGGCGAGTCTCGCGCCGGGCGTGGCGACTGCGCGTGCCGGGCGCCTGGCGGGCCTGGGCCTTGCCGCTGCTGGCACTATCGTCGTGGGAGGCGCTGGTGCGCCTGGGCTGGCTGCCGGCCTACCAGATGCCGGCGCCGAGCGGCATCCTGCTGACCCTGGTGGAACTGGCTCGCGGCGAGCTGTGGGGGCATGTCGGCGCGAGCCTGGCGCGGGTCGCCGCCGGCTTCGCGATCGGCAGCGGCCTGGCCCTGGCGGTCGGAACCTGGGTCGGCCTCAGTCGTCGCGCCGAAGCCTACCTCGAGCCGAGCTTCCAGGCCCTGCGGGCGATCCCCAGCCTGGCCTGGGTGCCCTTGCTGCTGCTCTGGTTCGGCATCGACGAGACGCCGAAGATCGTCCTCATCGCCCTCGGCGCCTTCTTCCCGGTCTACCTCGCGCTGGTCGCCGGGGTACGCGGGGTTGATCGCAAGTGGGTGGAACTGGGGCGGCTCTACCGTTTGTCGCGCTTCGCCCTGGTCCGCCGCATCCTCCTTCCGGCGGCGCTGCCGAATCTGTTCACCGGCCTGCGCGGGGCGCTCAGCCTGAGCTGGATGTTCCTCGTCGCGGCGGAGCTGATCGCCGCCACCCAGGGCCTCGGCTACCTGCTCAGCGA
>NZ_SCND01000216.1:0-10462 GCF_005503585.1 Pseudomonas sp. 2VD | reverse complement strand
GACCCACCGAGACCGTCGGCAGGCCCAGGCCGACCACGCCCTTGACGAAGCCGGCGAGAAGGAAGGTGAGGGCGATCAGCGGGATCAGGGCGTGGAGGTCGACGGACATGCGGGTTCTTCCTTGTCTCGGGCTGGCGCGAACGGGCGATGGCGGCCAGTATCTCTCGTCGTCGACAGGCAATGTTTCATCCGGAGGTGAAGCATGCAATTCAATCCCGGCTTCAGTTCGCTGGCGGCGCTGCTCGCCGATCCCGGCCGCGCGCAGATGATCTGGGCACTGATGGATGGCAGCGCCCGCCCGGCCAGCGAGCTGGCGCTGCTGGCGGGCGTCTCGCCGTCCTCCGCCAGCGGCCACCTGGGACGGCTGGTCGAGGGCGGCGTGCTGAGCCTGGAGGCGCGCGGGCGCAATCGCTTCTATCGCCTGGCCGGGCCCGAAGTGGGACAGGCGGTGGAAGCGCTGGCCAGCGCCTCCCTGGCCCTGCAGCCGCAGCGGCGCAGCCTGCCGCCGAGCCACGGCACGCCGTCGGCGTTGCGCGAGGCGCGGACCTGCTACGACCACCTGGCCGGCGAACTCGCGGTCGGTGTGTTCGCACGGATGCTGGATGCCGGCTGGATCGAGCAGGAGGGCAGGACGCTGCGCCTGAGCGCGACCGGCGAGGCCGGGCTGGCCGGGTTGGGGATCGACCTGGCGGAGGTCCGCCGCCGCCGTCGGCAGTTCGCCTGCGCCTGCCCCGACTGGAGCGAACGCAAGCCGCACCTCGGCGGCGCGCTGGGGGCGGCGTTGCTGGAGGCCTGTTTGCGCCAGGGCTGGTTGCGGCCGCAGGACGGCTCGCGGGCGTTGCAGGTGTCGCCGAAGGGCCGCGCGGGACTGCGCGGCCTGGCGGAACGCACGGCGGGCTGAACCCGCCGGGGATCAGAGATTGGCCACCGGCTGGAAGGCCTTCGGCTTGAAGTAGAGGGTCTCGCCGCGGGCCAGGCCGGCCAAGCTGTCGTGGTCCTTCACCACTTCGGCTTCGATCAGTTCGTCCTGGCCATCGACCTTCAGCGTTACCCGGGTGATCGCCCCCAGCGGACGGATGTCGCGGACCTCGGCGGCGCGGTGCTCGGCCACCGCGGAACGCGACAGCGACACTTCGTGGGGGCGGAACAGCAGGTGCTGGTCGTTGCCCAGTTGCAGGCGGTTGGAGTCGCCGAGGAAGTGGTAGACGAAATCGCTGGCCGGGTTCTCGTAGACCTCGCCGGGCGAGCCGATCTGCTCGATCACGCCCTTGTTCATCACCACGATGCGGTCGGCCACTTCCATCGCCTCTTCCTGGTCGTGGGTGACGAACACCGAGGTCAGGTTGATCTCCTCGTGCAGGCGCGCCAGCCAGCGGCGCAGCTCCTTGCGCACCTTGGCGTCGAGGGCGCCGAAGGGTTCGTCGAGGAGCAGGATCTTCGGCTCCACCGCCAGCGCGCGGGCCAGGGCGATACGCTGCCGCTGGCCACCGGAGAGCTGCTCGGGATAGCGGTCGGCGAGCCAGTCGAGCTGCACCATGTTGAGCAGTTCGTGGACCTTGGCCTTGATCGCGGACTCGCCCGGCCGCTCGCCCTTGGGCTTCATGCGCAGGCCGAAGGCGACGTTGTCGAACACCGTCATGTGGCGGAACAGCGCGTAGTGCTGGAAGACGAAGCCGACGTTGCGGTCGCGCACGTCGTGCTGCGAGACGTCCTCGCCATGGAACACGATGTTGCCGGCGTCCGGGGTTTCCAGCCCGGCGATGATCCGCAGCAGGGTGGTCTTGCCGCACCCGGAGGGGCCGAGCAGGGCCACCAGCTCGCCGCTCTGGATGTCCAGGTTGATGTCGTCCAGGGCCTTGAAGGCGTTGAAGTTCTTGCTGACGTTACGGATTTCGATGCTCATGGTTCATTCCTCGTCAGCATTGCTTTTCAGTCGGGACATGCGGGATTCGCTCCACTGCTTGAGCAGAAGGATGACCAGCGCCATCAGCAGCAACAGGCTGGCGACGCTGAAGGCGGCGACGTGGTTGTATTCGTTGTAGAGGATCTCGACGTGCAGCGGCAGGGTGTTGGTGACGCCGCGGATGTGTCCGGAAACCACCGACACCGCGCCGAACTCGCCCATCGCCCGGGCGGTGCAGAGCACCACGCCGTAGATCAGGCCCCACTTGATGTTCGGCAGGGTCACGTGCCAGAACATCTGCCAGCCGTTGGCGCCGAGCAGGCGGGCGGCCTCCTCTTCCTGGGTGCCCTGTTCCTGCATCAGCGGGATCAGTTCGCGGGCGACGAAGGGCACGGTGACGAAGAGGGTCGCCAGGACGATGCCGGGCACCGCGAAGACGATCTGGATGTCGTGGTCGCTCAGCCATTCGCCGAAGTAGCCCTGGGCGCCGAACAACAGCACGTAGATCAGGCCGGCGATCACCGGCGAGACCGAGAACGGCAGGTCGATCAGGGTCACCAGGATGCTCTTGCCGCGAAACTCGAACTTGCTCACGCACCAGGCGGCGGCGACGCCGAACAGCAGGTTGAGCGGCACCGAGATGGCCACCGCGATCAGGGTCAGCTTCAGCGCGGCCAGCGCGTCGGGTTCGAGGATCGCCTCGAAGAAGGTGCCGAAACCCTGCTTCAGCGCCTCGCTCAGGACCACGTAGAGCGGCAGCAGGAGGAACAGGGCGAAGACCAGCCAGGCCAGGACGATCAGGGCCAGGCGGCCGCCGGCGTTGCCGCGGCGGGAGGCGCTGGCGGTGGCAGCGGAAATGCTTGCACTGGACATGGCGCCCTCCTTACGGGGTTTCGATGCGACGCTGCAGCAGGTTGATCAGCAGCAGCAGGATGAAGGACACCACCAGCATCAGCACGCCGATGGCGGTGGCGCCGGTGTAGTCGTACTGGTCCAGCTTGACCATGATCAGCAGCGGCAGGATCTCGGTCTTCATCGGCATGTTGCCGGCGATGAAGATCACCGAGCCGTATTCGCCGACGCCCCGGGCGAAGGCCAGGGCGAAACCGGTCAGCCAGGCCGGCAGCAGCGCCGGCACGAGGATATGGCGGAACACCTGCAGCGGCCTGGCGCCGAGGCAGGCGGCGGCTTCCTCGACTTCCTTGGGAATGTCGGCGAGCACCGGCTGCACCGTGCGGACCACGAACGGCAGGGTCACGAAGGTCAGCGCCAGGGTGATCCCCAGGGGGGTATAGGCGATCTTGAAGCCGAGGTCGCTGGCGAACTGGCCGACCAGGCCGGCCGGCGCATAGAGCGCGGTGAGGGCGATACCGGCGACGGCGGTGGGTAGGGCGAAGGGCAGGTCGATCATGGCATCGATGATCTTCCGTCCGGGGAATTCGTAGCGCACCAGGACCCAGGCCAGCAGCGTGCCGATCAAGCCGTTGAGCACGGCGGCGGCGAGCGCGGTGCCGAAGCTCAGCTTGAGCGCGGCGAGCACCCGCGGCGCGCTGATGATGGCCCAGAATTGCTCCCAGCTGAGCTGGGTGGTCTTGAGGAACATGGCCCCCAGCGGGATCAGGACCAGCAGGCTGAGGTACACCAGGGTGTATCCCAGGGTCAGCCCGAAGCCGGGTATGACCGGGGAAATGCGTCGTGACATGTTCTGTCCTTACTCTGCGTTGGAACGCTTGGTGGCTCTCCCGGTGCCGGTTCCTTCCGGCAGTGGGCCCGGTACGGGACCGGGCCTGCTAGCCCCCTCGCCCGTCCGGGAGAGGGTCTGGGAGAGGGGCCGTGGTTCGGGCGACGGGTCTGCCGTCGCGATCATTGCGCCTGGTAGATCTGGTCGAAGATGCCCCCGTCGTTGAAGAACTTCGGCTGGGCCGTCTTCCAGCCGCCGAAATCGGAGTCGACGGTGACCAGGTTCAGTTTCGGGAACTGCGTGGCGAACTCGGCGGCGACCTTCTGGTTGCGCGGCCGGTAGAAGTTCTGTGCGGCGATGCGCTGGCCTTCCTCGCTGTACAGGTATTGCAGGTAGGCCTCGGCGACCTTGCGGGTGCCTTTCTTCTCGACCACCTTGTCGACCACCGCGACCGGCGGTTCGGCGAGGATGGAGATGGAGGGTACGACGATCTCGAAGTTTTCCCCGCCCTGTTCCTTCTTCGCCAGGAACGCCTCGTTCTCCCAGGCCAGCAGCACGTCGCCGATCTGGTTGTTGACGAAGGTGATGGTCGAGCCGCGGGCGCCGGTGTCGAGCACCGGTACGTGCTTGTACAGCGCCTGCACGTAGTCCTTGGCCTTCTCGTCGCTGCCGTACTGCTTCTTCGCCCAGGCCCAGGCGGCGAGGAAGTTCCAGCGCGCGCCGCCGGAGGTCTTCGGGTTCGGCGTGATGACTTCCACGCCTTCCTTGGTCAGGTCGCCCCAGTCCTTGATGCCCTTGGGGTTGCCCTTGCGCACCAGGAACACGATGGTCGAGGTGTAGGGGGTGCTGTTGTCCGGCAGGCGTGCCTGCCAGTCGGCCGGCAGCAGCTTGCCGAGCTTGTGCAGTTCGTCGATGTCGCCGGCCAGGGCCAGGGTCACCACGTCGGCCTTGAGCCCGTCGATCACCGCGCGGGCCTGCTTGCCGGAGCCGCCGTGGGACTGCTGGACGGTCAGGTCCTCGCCGCCCTGGGCCTTCCAGTGCTTGATGAAGGCCGCGTTGTAGGCCTGGTACAGCTCGCGGGTCGGGTCGTAGGAAACGTTCAGCAGTTGCGTGGCCGCGGCAACCGGGCCGGAGACCAGGGCGCTGGCGAGTGCGGCCAGGGCGAAACGACGAAGGGACATGTGCAGCTCCTAGGTGTGTGCTGTTTCGATTGTTCTAATGGGGTGTTGGCGGAACGACGGGAACACGGGGCGTCAGGCGCGCATTCGCGGCCGACAGCTGCAGTACCGGTGCGGATGGGGTATCGAACGGATGTTCATGGCGAGACGCCTCCGGTGGTCCAGTCGGGTCGTGTGCTTCAGGCCTGCTTGACGGCCGGTTGCTGCAGACGGAATTTTTCCTTGCGCTCGATCTGCACCACCTGGCCGTTGTGCACGGTGATCTCGACGGCGCCGAAGCGCAGGCCGCGCAGGGCACTCTGGATTTCACGCAGGATGGTGGCTTCGTCCTGGCCATCCAGGCTTCTGAGGGTTGCGCTCATGGGTCTCTGCTCCTGTGGCTCGAGGTGCCGCGTTGCTCGACGAAGTGGAGGCGGCGTGAGGCGCATAGTAAGCAGTGGGCAATATTCTTAAAAATATTGTTTAAGAATCTTTATAGGTAAAGTGGTTATAAGACGGCGAAGCGGCCCGGCTTCGCCGCCAGGCTCAGTCTTCCGGCAGCGCCACGGGCGGCAGGTCGAAGCGCAGCGCTTCCGCCGGTTGCGGCCGTCCGTACCAGTAGCCTTGGCCGAAGTCGCAGCCATGTTCGCGCAGGAACAGCGCCTGGTCCTGGTGCTCGATACCCTCGGCAACCACCCGCAGGCCCATGCTTTGCGCCAGGGCAACGATCGCCCGGGCGATCGCGGCGTCGTCCACCGCGCCGGGCAGGCCGGCGACGAAGCCCTGGTCGATCTTCAGCTTGTGCACCGGCAGCCGCTTGAGGCGCATCAGCGAGGAATAGCCGGTGCCGAAGTCGTCGATGGCCAGGTTCACGCCGAGGATACGCAGGCGGCAGAGCAGGTTGAGGGACTGCTCGAAGTCCTCCATCACCGCGCTTTCGGTGACTTCCAGCTCCAGGTAGCGGGGCTCCAGCCCGGACTCTTCCAGGGCATTGGCGATCCTTTCTTCCAGGCCGCCGCGGTTGAACAGCCGGCTGGAGACGTTGACCGCGACGAACTCCAGCTCGACACCGCGCTGTTGCCACTCGCGCATCTGCCGGCAGGCACGCTTGAGCACCCAGTTGTCCAGCGCGGCGATCAGCCCGCATTCCTCCGCCACCGGGACGAACTCGCCTGGCGGCACCAGGCCGCGCTCGGGATGCTGCCAGCGCACCAGCGACTCGACGCCGACGATCCGCCCGCTGGCCAGGTCGTGCACCGGCTGGTAGTGGACGCGCAGTTCGTCGTGCTCCAGCGCATGGCGCAGGGCCGATTCCACCTGGACATGGGCGCGGGCCCGGGCGGTCAGCACGCGGGTGTAGAAGGCGTAGGCGTTACGCCCGCTGTCCTTGGCCTGGAACAGCGCGGCGTCGGCGTGTTGCATCAGGTGGTCGACGTCGCTGGCGTCTTCCGGGTAGAGGCTGACACCGAGGCTTGCGCTGATATAGATCGGCTGGCAGTGGATGTCGAACGGCGCGTTGAAACCGTCGAGGATGCGCTGCGAGAGTCGCGCGACGGCTTCCGGGTCGTCGTTCTCGACGAGGATGGCGAATTCGTCGCCGCCCAGTCGCGACAGCAGGCAGCGCTCGTCGAGCTGGTGTTGCAGGCGCTTGCTGACCTCCTTGAGGAGCATGTCGCCAGTTGTATGGCCGAGGCTGTCGTTGATGTGCTTGAAGTGGTCGAGGTCGATCAGCAGCAGGGCCCCGGCCACCGTCCGGTCCTTGCCGTTCTCCAGCGCCTGCTCGATGCGCTCGCGCAGCAGCACGCGGTTGGGCAGGCCGGTCAGCGAGTCGTGGTGGGCGAGGAAGTCCAGCTCGTTCTCCGAGCGCTTGATGCTGCTCAGGTCGGAGAACACCCCGACGTAGTGGGTCAGTTGGCCCTGGTCGTTGCGCACCGCGCGGATGTGCAGCCACTGCGGGTAGATCTCGCCGCTCTTGCGACGGTTCCAGATCTCTCCGCTCCAGACGTCCTGCTCGCGCAGGGCCAGCCACAGGCGCTGGTAGAACGCTTGGTCCTGGCGGCCGGAGCGGAGGATCGCCGGGGTCTTGCCGAGCACGTCCTCGGAACGGTAGCCGGTGATGCGCTCGAAGGAAGGGTTGACGTGCACGATCACCGCCTGGGCATCGGTGACCAGAACGCCCTCGCGGGTGCTGTCGAATACCGCCGCGGCCTGGCGCAGGTGGTCTTCCTTGAGCCGCTGCAGGGTGATGTCGCGGGCCACGCCGGTGTAGTGCAGCGGCTTGCCCAGGGCGTCGCGGAGGACCCGGCCGCGCGAGTGGATCCAGCGGTAGTCGCCGTCCTTGTGGCGCAGGCGGTAGATGTGGTCGAGATTGTCGGTCAGGCCCTGCAGGTGGTTGCGGTGGGCCTCCAGCACGGTGGCGTACTCTTCCGGGTGCAGGCGCTTCTTCCAGGTCTCGATGGGGTCGCCGAGTTCCTCCGGAGCGAGGCCGATCAGCGCGGCGTAGCCCGGCGAGACGAACATCCGGTCGGTCACCAGGTCCCAATCCCAGAGACCGTCGCGCACCGCTTCCAGGGCACGGTTCAGGCGCTGCTCGCTGCCGTGCAGTTCGTCGTAGGCCTGGGCCTTGCGGCGGAATTGGCGTACCAGGTAGAGGTACAGGAGCAGGCCGGTTGCGGCGAAGAAGAACAGCCGCTTGGCGGTCATCCAGAACACCAGCTGGTCGTGGTCCTGGACCTGGTTTTGTAACAAATGATCGCTCAGGAACGCCCAGGCGATGGCGATTGCGAGATAAGCCAGGCTCAGGCGAAGGGCACTCAGGCGGGGGCTCATGGGATTTTCAGTGGGCAATTATTGGCCGGGCAGTATAAATGATGGCCATCCGGCCCTGTTCATATCTAAAAGAACGGATGGTAATCCCCAGCCGCTTGGTGATAATGCCCCCAGGTTTTGTCAGACAAGGCCCTCATCACTCCCAAATCCCCCCGAGGTTCAGTACCGCCTATGTGGTTCAACGGTTTTCTCGACCTGTCGCCCTGGCAACTGGTGGCAGTTACCCTGGTGCTGACGCATATCACCATCGTCAGCGTGACCGTCTACCTGCATCGCTATTCCGCCCACCGTGCACTCGACCTGCACCCTGCGTTGCAGCACTTCTTCCGTTTCTGGTTGTGGTTGACCACAGGGATGAACACGCGCGAATGGACCGCGATCCACCGTAAGCACCATGCCAAGTGCGAGACCGTCGAGGATCCGCACAGCCCGGTGCACAAGGGCCTGTTCACCGTCCTGCGCGCAGGCGCGGAGCTGTACAAGGCCGAGGCGAAGAACCAGGACACCCTGCGCATCTACGGCAAGAACTGCCCGGACGACTGGATCGAGCGCAATCTCTACTCGCGCTTCCCGATCGGCGGCGTGGTGCTGATGGCGCTCATCGACCTGGCCCTGTTCGGCGCCCTTGGCCTGACCGTCTGGGCCGTGCAGATGGCATGGATTCCGTTCTGGGCCGCCGGCGTGGTCAACGGCCTCGGCCACGCGGTCGGCTATCGCAACTTCGAATGCCGCGACGCCGCCACCAACCTGGTGCCCTGGGGCATCCTCATCGGTGGCGAAGAGCTGCACAACAACCACCACACCTACCCGAACTCGGCCAAGCTGTCGGTGAAGAAGTGGGAATTCGACCTGGGCTGGGCCTGGATCAAGCTGTTCAGTTTCCTGCGCCTGGCCAGGGTCGCCCGGGTTGCGCCGATCGCCCATCGGGTCGAAGGCAAGCACAGCCTGGACATGGATACCGCCATGGCGATCCTCAACAACCGCTTCCAGATCATGGCGCAGTACCGCAAGCTGGTGATCGCGCCGCTGGTCAAACAGGAAGTGGCCAAGGCCGACGAGTCGGTGCGCCACCTGTTCCGCCGCGCCAAGCGCCTGCTGTCGCGCGAGACCAGCCTGCTGCAGGACCGCCACCACGTGCGCATCGACTCGATGCTCGCCCACAGCCAGGCGCTGAAGGTGATCTACGAGAAGCGCCTGGCGTTGCAGCAGATCTGGGCCAAGACCAGCGCCAACGGCCACGACATGCTGGCGGCGATCAAGGACTGGGTGCATGAGGCGGAAGCCAGCGGTATCCAGTCGTTGAAGGAGTTCGCCGCGCAACTGAAGACCTACTCGCTGCGTCCCGCCTGACGCCTGGCGCGCCCTCGCGGGTGCGTCAGCCGCCTCTGCAACGCGCCGGCTCCTGCCGGCGCGTTGCGTTTCGGCGTCGCCAATGCGACGCCCCGCCGATACTTCTCTTCCTCCGCAAGTCGACTTGCCCGATCCGGGATTCAGCCCGGGCGGCGCCCGGCCTATCTTCGGCGTGCCCAGGCGCCACGCCGGGCGTCACGCAGAACAACAAGAAAAGGAGCGCGGGCGATGTTGCTGGATTACCTGATCATGCTGGTCTACGCCCTGGCCATGCTGGGCCTGGGCTGGTACGGAATGCGCAAGGCGAAGAGCCAGAGCGATTTCCTCGTCGCCGGACGCCGCCTCGGCCCCGGCCTCTACCTGGGAACCATGGCCGCGGTGGTGCTCGGCGGCGCGTCGACCATCGGTACGGTCAAGCTCGGCTACCAGTTCGGCCTGTCCGGCTTGTGGCTGGTGTTCATGCTCGGCCTGGGGATCATCGTCCTCAGTCTGGTGTTCTCGCGGCAGATCGCGCGCCTGCGGGTGTTCACCGTGACCCAGGTGCTGGAGCAGCGCTACCAGGCCTCCTCGCGCCTGATCGGCGGGGTGGTCATGGTCGCCTACGACCTGATGGTGGCGGTCACCGCGACCATCGCCATCGGCTCGGTCACCGAAGTGGTATTCGGCATCCCGCGGATCCCGGCGATCCTCTGCGGTGGCGGGATCGTCATCGTCTATTCGGTGATTGGCGGCATGTGGTCGCTTACGCTGACCGACATCATCCAGTTCGTGATCAAGACCGTCGGTATCTTCCTGGTCCTGCTGCCGTTGTCGATCGACGGCGCCGGTGGCCTGGCGCGCATGCAGGAGGTGCTGCCGGCGGGCTTCTTCGACCTCGGCCACATCGGCCTGGATACCATCCTCACCTACTTCCTCCTGTACTTCTTCGGCGCGCTGATCGGCCAGGACATCTGGCAGCGGGTGTTCACCGCGCGCAGCGAGACGGTGGTGCGCTACGCCGGGCTTGGTGCCGGCGTCTACTGCATGCTCTACGGCGCCGCCTGCGCGCTGATCGGCGCGGCGGCGCGGGTCCTCCTGCCGGACCTGGCGGTGCCGGAGAACGCCTACGCCGAGATCACCCGCGAGGTACTGGCGCCGGGCCTGCGCGGCCTGGTGGTGGCGGCCGCACTGTCGGCGATCATGTCCACCGCCAGCGGGTGCCTGCTGGCGGCGGCCACCGTGCTGCAGGAAGACATCTATGCGCGCTTCCTGCGCCCCGGTACCACCAGCGACATCCGCCTGAGCCGTTGCATCACCCTGCTGATGGGGGTGGCGATGCTGGTCCTGGCGTGCCTGGTCAATGACGTCATCGCGGCCCTGAGCATCGCCTACAACCTGCTGGTCGGTGGCCTGCTGGTGCCGATCGTCGGCGCGCTGCTGTGGCGTCGGGCCAGTCCGCAGGGAGCGATCGCCAGCATCGTCGCCGGTTGCCTGGCGGTGATCGCCTGCATGGCCCGCGACGGCCTGCTCGCCAACTCGCCGATCGTCTACGGCCTGCTGGCC
>NZ_SCND01000215.1:0-10467 GCF_005503585.1 Pseudomonas sp. 2VD | reverse complement strand
GAGCAGTTCCCGGGCCTGGGCGACGATCGCCGCGAAGTTGTCGCCGAGGGCGGCGATCTCGGCGCGTTGCAGGTCCGCGGCGCTCAGGACCCCGCCGTTCAGGGTGGGTATGTCGCGGGTGGCGCAGGCGCTATCGGCGAGGGTGCAGCGGTAGCCGTAGTCCTTGGCCGCGCGCACGGTGGTGCTGACGCTGGAATGGGTCATGAAACCGCAGACGATCAGGTCGAGACGGCCGTGGTTCTGCAGCAGGTCGTGCAGCTCGGTGCCGGAGAAGGCATTGGGCAGGCGTTTCTCCACGACCTTTTCCCCGGCTTCCGGTTGCAGTTCCGGGAGGAACTGGCCGCGCGGACCCTGCGGATCGAACAGGCCGCCCTGGATACCCAGGTGGCGCACATGCACGATGGGCGTACCGCTGGCGCGGGCCGCCTGCACCAGCACGCCGATCTCCGCGGCGGCGGCGTCGAGGCCTGGCAGGCGCAGGGCGCCGCTGCGGTACTCTTCCTGGGCATCGATGATCAGCAAGGTGCTCTGCCGAAGGGGGGCTGGCGGGTAGCCGCGTCCGCTGATCTGCAAAAGGGTGAGCGGATGAGGCATGTCACTACTCCTGAGAAGGCACATGCCTTTCATTCTGGCCCCTATCGGCGAGCCTGTGAACCTTTGCCGCATGCGCACTAAAGTGGTATGGACTTCCCGCGCTGGAGGCCAGCTCCGGCGCGATCGGCTAGAATGTCGCCCTTTTGTGCGTTGCGAGGAGCAATTCCGTCATGTCCGAGTCCCGTCTGCTCACCCTGCGCGACTATATCCGCTGGGCAGTCAGCCGTTTCCACGCCGCCGGCCTGTTCTTCGGTCACGGCACCGACAATGCCTGGGACGAGGCGCGCCACCTGGTTCTGGGCTCCCTGCACCTTCCCTGGGAAATTTCTGACAGCTACCTGGATTGTCGCCTGGAAGACGATGAACGCGCCGAGCTGGCGGAGATCCTCCGGCGGCGCATCGAGGAACGGATTCCGGCGGCCTACCTGCTGGGCGAAGCCTGGTTCTGCGGGATTCCCTTCAGCGTCGACGAACGCGTGCTGGTGCCGCGCTCGCCTATCGCCGAACTTATCGAACAGCGCTTCGCGCCCTGGCTGCCGGCCGAGCCGGCGCGAATCCTCGACCTCTGCACCGGTTCCGGCTGCATCGGCATCGCCTGCGCCTATGCGTTCGAGCAGGCGGAGGTGGTGCTCGCCGACCTGTCCTTTGATGCGCTGGAGGTGGCCAACGTCAATATCGAGCGCCACGACCTCGGCGAGCGGGTCTACACCGTCCAGGGCGACGGTTTCGCCGGGCTTCCCGGCCAGCGCTTCGACCTGATCGTGTCCAATCCGCCCTACGTGGATGCCGAGGATTTCGCCGACATGCCGGCGGAGTTCCATCATGAGCCTGAACTCGGCCTGGCCTGCGGCGACGACGGCCTGGACCTGGTGCGACGGATGCTCGCCGAGGCGGCCGACCACCTCAGCGAGAAAGGCCTGCTGATCGTCGAGGTGGGCAACAGCGAGGTCCATGTGCAGGCGCTGTATCCGGAAGTGGACTTCACCTGGCTGGAGTTCGAGCACGGCGGCCACGGGGTGTTCATGCTGTCCGCCGCGCAGTGCCGCGAGCACCGGGAACTGTTCCGTTCGCGCTTGGAAAAGTGATCGGAGGCGGCTGGTGCCGCCGGTTCAGTGAGTGGCGATCCAGATCAGCAGGCCGGCCTGGAACACCGCGAAGGCGGTCAGGCAGGCGATGGTGAAGCGCAAGCTGGTGTCGTCGCGGCGGTAGTGGTTGATGCGCTGTTCCAGTTGGCGGATCTCCGCATCCTGGGCCTGCAGGGTCTGCTCGGCCTGTTCCAGCATCGCCGCGGCGTCCAGCAGCGGCACGATCTGCACCTTGTCCTTGTGCCAATCGCTGTGCAGCTCGCTGACCCGGCCGGCGCTGTAGCGGGCCTTGAGCAACCGCTGGTCCTCATAGCTGACGTCGAAGCCCTGGGCGCGGATGAAATGGTCGCGGCGCAGGCGTGCGTCTTCGGTCAGGCCATCCTTCAGCGCCAGTGCGCCGCCTTCCACCTTGTAGTGTGCCCAGCGTCGTTGCGCCCAGGCGATCGCCTGGGCCAGCAGGAAACGGCCCAGCCCGCGGTTCAAGGGTTCAAGGCTGAGCCCGGCGTCCGAGCCGAAACGCACTTCCTTGTTGCGATGATCGGCCCAGACCTCCAGCAGGTTCTGCTCCTTGCGCAGCATCAGGCCTGGCACCTGGATGCTCAGGCGCAGCAGGCTCTGGTCCGCGCTGTGCCGTTCGACCCTGCCGAGCTGGACGAAGCGCAGGGGGCGGGCGCCGGTCGCGCGGTCGGTGGGCAGCGGCGCCAGGCGGAGCAGGCGGAAATGCTCCGGCGCCAGTTCGGCCCAGGGGTGCGGCGGTTTCTTCTCGGCTTCTTCTGCGGCCGGTTGGGTATCGCTATCGATCATCGGACATCCTCTGGCCGGCCGCCTTCACGGGCCGGCTTTCAGAACTTGTCGGCGCGGGAAGCGATTTCTGTAGCGGCTCAGCGGCCTTTTTCCGCGTCTGCGCCGCGCAGGATGAAGCGGCTGACCGCCTCGACCAGTTGCCGGGCCAGCGGCAGGTTCGGGTCGTTGTAGGCGGAAAGCTGCTGCAGACCGGTGCTCGGGGCGATCCGCAGGATGTGGTTCATGCCGTCGATGAGCACCAGTTGCGAGTCGGGCTTGGCCCGCTGGAGCGCCTTGGCGTCGGCGACGCCGACCTGGATGTCATTGCGGCCCTGGACGATCAGGGTCGGGATGCGCAGGCGGCCGAACGCGCGGGCCGGGTCTTCGCGGAACAGCGAGATCAGGTACGGCTGCACGCTGGGTCGGAGCAGGCTGGAGAGCGCCGGCGGGATATCGCTGCGGGTCTCGCCGGCCTTCAGCGAAGCCAGCACCGAGTCGGCCTGGCGCAGTTGCGCCGGCGGCAGGCGACCGCGCAGTTGCTCGCGCAACACCCGGTCGATGGGTTGGCCGCTGCCGGCGATGGCGATCAATTCCTCGGCCGGCGTGCGAGGCGCCGCCAGGCTGGCGATCAGCGCGCCTTCGCTATGGCCGACCAGGATCAGCCGGGAGAAGCGCGGGTCGCGGGCCAGCCGCTCGCTCCAGGCGACCACGTCGTCGACATAGACACCGACGCTGAGGTCTTCCTCGCGCGGCGCCGCCGCCAGGCTGCGGGCGACTCCCCGCTTGTCGTAGCGCACGCTGGCGATTCCGCGTTCGGCCAGGGCCTCGGCGAGACGCAGCAGGTAGCGGTTGTTGCCGCCGAAGGGGTTGTTGCCGTCGCGGTCGGTGGGACCGGAGCCGGCGACCAGCAGGACCACCGGCGGCGGCACGGCGCTGCGCGGCAGCAGCAAGGAGCCGCGCAGCACGCCGTGCCCGGTGTCCAGGTCGTAGGGGCGGTGCAGGATGCTGTTGGGAGCGGCGTGGGCCAGGCTGGCGAGCAGGCAGAACAGGGCGAGGAGGGCGCGCGGCATGGAGGTCTTCATGGGCCGATGATAGCGCTTTGATCGCGTCCTCCGGGGAAGGTTCGCAGGCCCGTCCTTGACGGGTATACTCCGCTGTCTTTCCCTCTCGTCCTCACGCGGAGCCTCGCATGTCCGGCAACACCTACGGCAAGCTCTTCACCGTCACCACCGCAGGCGAAAGCCACGGCCCGGCGCTGGTCGCCATCGTCGATGGGTGCCCCCCGGGGCTGGAACTGTCCGCCCGGGACCTGCAACGCGACCTCGACCGGCGCAAGCCCGGCACCAGCCGGCACACCACCCAGCGCCAGGAAGCCGACGAGGTGGAGATTCTTTCCGGGGTGTTCGAGGGCAAGACCACCGGCACGCCGATCGGCCTGCTGATCCGCAACACCGACCAGAAGTCCAAGGACTACTCGGCGATCAAGGACCTGTTCCGCCCGTCCCACGCCGACTACACCTACCACCACAAGTACGGCGTGCGCGACTACCGCGGCGGCGGCCGTTCTTCGGCGCGCGAGACCGCCATGCGCGTGGCCGCCGGGGCTATCGCCAAGAAATACCTGGCGGGCCTGGGCATCCAGGTGCGCGGCTACATGAGCCAGCTCGGGCCGATCGAGATTCCGTTCAGGAGCTGGGACAGCGTCGAGCAGAATGCCTTCTTCAGCCCCGACCCGGACAAGGTGCCGGAGCTGGAGGCCTACATGGACCAATTGCGCCGCGACCAGGATTCGGTCGGGGCGAAGATCACCGTGGTTGCCGAAGGCGTGCCGCCGGGCCTGGGCGAGCCGATCTTCGACCGCCTGGACGCCGAACTGGCGCATGCGCTGATGAGCATCAACGCGGTGAAGGGCGTGGAGATCGGCGCCGGCTTCGCCAGCATCGCCCAGCGCGGTACCGAGCACCGCGACGAACTGACCCCGCAAGGCTTCCTGTCGAACAATGCCGGCGGCATCCTCGGCGGGATCTCCTCCGGCCAGCCGATCGTCGCCCACCTGGCGCTGAAGCCGACCTCCAGCATCACCACTCCCGGGCGCTCGATCGATACCGCCGGCGAGCCGGTGGACATGATCACCAAGGGCCGTCACGACCCGTGCGTCGGCATCCGCGCCACGCCGATCGCCGAGGCGATGATGGCCATCGTCCTGCTCGACCAGTTGCTGCGCCAGCGTGGGCAGAACGCCGACGTGCGCGTCGACACGCCGGTCCTGCCGCAGCTGTGAGGGCTGTGGCAGGCCGCGGTGCGGGACGGGTGAACGGCGGATCGTGACCAGCGCGGTTCCCTACTGGCGCCTGTCCAGCTTCTATTTCTTCTATTTCAGCCTGCTCGGCGCCACGGCGCCGTTCCTCGCCCTGTATTTCCATCACCTGGGCTTCCCCAGCCCGCGCATCGGCGAGCTGGTGGCGATTCCCATGCTGATGCGTTGCGTCGCGCCCAACCTGTGGGGCTGGCTGGGCGACCGCAGCGGCCAGCGCCTGGCCATCGTGCGCTTCGGCGCGGTATGCACGGCGCTGGGCTTCTCGCTGATCTTCGTCAGCCACAGCTACGCCTGGCTGGCCTTGGTGATGGCGTTGCACGCGTTCTTCTGGCATGCCGTGCTACCGCAGTTCGAGGTCATCACCCTGGCCCATCTGCGCGAGCGCAGCGCCAGCTACAGCCGGATTCGCCTGTGGGGCTCGATCGGTTTCATCTGCACCGTGGTCGGTCTCGGCGCGCTGTTCGAGCGCCTGAGCCTGGATGTCTACCCGGCGACGCTGCTGGGTATCATGCTCGGCATCGTGCTGTGCAGCTGGTGGGTGCCCAATGCCCAGCCGGCCCATCGCGAACCGCGCGAAGGCGAGGGCGGCTTCCTCGCCCAGTTGCGCCAGCCGGGCGTGCTGGCGTTCTACCTGTGCGTGTGCCTGATGCAGCTGTCCCATGGGCCGTACTACACCTTCCTGACCCTGCACCTGGAATCGCTGGGCTACAGCCGGGCGCTGATCGGTCTGCTCTGGGCGCTGGGGGTGGTCGCCGAGGTCATGTTGTTCCTCGCCATGCCACGCCTGCTGCAACGTTTCAGCCTGCGCCAGGTGCTAGCCGCGAGCTTCCTGCTGGCGTCGCTGCGCTGGCTGCTTCTCGGCAACCTGGCCGACAGCCTGGCGCTGCTGGTCTTTGCCCAGACGCTGCATGCCGCCACCTTCGGCAGTTTTCATGCGGCTGCCATCCATTTCGTGCAGCGTAGCTTCGGCCCGCGCCAGCAGGGTCAGGGCCAGGCCCTGTATGCTGCGCTGGCCGGTACCGGCGGAGCCCTGGGCGCGCTGTATTCCGGCTATAGCTGGAACAGCCTGGGCCCTGCCTGGACCTTCGCCATCGCCAGCCTGGCAGCCTTGCTGGCAGCCGCTATCATCAGTACCCGTTTGCAAGAGGTGCGGGCATGAACGACAACCGTGAACAGCTGACCCAGCAGATCATCGACGCCGGCCGGTTCCTCTACGGCCGCGGCTGGTCGCCGGCAACCAGCAGCAACTACTCCGCGCGCCTGGACGAACAGCGCGCGCTGCTCACCGTCTCGGGCAAGCACAAGGGCCAGTTGGGCTTCGACGACGTGCTGGTCACCGACCTGGCCGGCAACAGCCTGGAACCGGGCAAGAAACCCTCGGCGGAGACCCTCCTGCACACCCAGCTGTATGCCTGGAACCCGGCGATCGGCGCGGTGCTGCATACCCACTCGGTGAATGCCACCGTGCTTTCCCGCCTGGTTCGCGGCGACCGCCTGGTGCTGCAGGACTACGAACTGCAGAAGGCCTTCGCCGGGGTCACCACCCACGAAGGCCAGGTCGAGGTGCCGATCTTCGACAACGACCAGGACATCGCCCGCCTGGCCAGCCGCGTGCAGCCCTGGCTGGAGGCGCATCCGCACTGCCCGGGGTATTTGATCCGCGGCCACGGGCTGTACACTTGGGGCGCGCGCATGAGCGATGCCCTGCGTCAGGTGGAAGCTTTCGAGTTTCTGTTCGAGTGTGAACTGAAAGTACTGAGTCTGAGCCGATGAGCAGCCTTACCGTCTATCACGAGAACCAGCCGGAGCAGCCGCTGAAGCTGCTGACCCATGCCGAGGACATCGCTTCGACCCTGGCCGAGGTCGGCGTCCGTTTCGAACGCTGGGAAGCCGCCGCGCCGATCGCCGCCGGCGCCAGCCAGGACGAGGTGATCGCCGCCTACGCCCACGAGATCGAGCGGCTCAAGCGCGAGCGCGGCTACATCACCGTGGACGTGGTCAGCCTGAACAGCGACCACCCGCAGAAGGCCGAATTGCGCGCCAAGTTCCTCGACGAGCACCGCCATGGCGAAGACGAGGTGCGCTTCTTCGTCGCCGGGCGCGGCCTGTTCGTCCTGCATATCGAGGAGCATGTCTACGCCGTGCTCTGCGAGCGCAACGACCTGATCTCGGTGCCGGCCGGCACCCGCCACTGGTTCGACATGGGCGAGCACCCGCATTTCGTCGCCGTGCGCCTGTTCAACAACCCGGAGGGCTGGGTCGCCCAGTTCACCGGCGACGACATCGCCAGCCGCTTCCCCCTGCTGGAAGACTGAGCGAGGCACCGTCCCATCCGTCACCATCCGCGCCCCCGGTCCTGCCGGGGGCGGTTTCATCCGGAGTCCGCATGACCATCAAAGCCATCCTCACCGACATCGAAGGCACCACCAGCGCGGTCAGCTTCGTTTTCGACGTGCTGTTTCCCTATGCCGCCCGGCACCTGCCGGACTTCGTCCGCGAACACGCCGGGGAGCCCGAGGTAGCCGCGCAACTGGCGGCGGTGCGTGCCGAGAGCGGTGAGGCGGACGCCGATGTCGAGCGGGCGATCGCGATCCTCCTGCAATGGATCGCCGAGGACCGCAAGGCGACGCCGCTGAAGGCCCTGCAAGGCATGGTCTGGGCCCAGGGCTACCGCGACGGTCAATTGAAGGGCCACGTCTACCCGGACGCGGTGCAGGCGCTGCGCGAGTGGAAGGCCCGTGGGCTGGACCTGTACGTCTATTCCTCCGGCTCGATCCAGGCGCAGAAGCTGATCTTCGGCTGTTCCGAGGCCGGCGACCTGGGCCCGCTGTTTTCCGGCTACTTCGACACTACCAGCGGGCCGAAGCGGGAAAGCGCCTCCTATGCGCGGATCGCCGGGGCCATCGGCCTGCCGGCCGCGGAAATCCTTTTCCTTTCCGACGTGCTGCAGGAGCTGGATGCCGCGCGCGACGCGGGCATGCGCACGCTCGGCCTGGCCCGCGAAGGCGGCAGCCTGGACGGCCATCCGACGGTGGCCAGCTTCGCCGACATCGTCGTGGAGTGAGCGCGCCGGCTATCCTGAGGGAACACTCTTGCTCGGGAGCATCGCGCCATGGGTTCCACCCTCAGCGGGCTGATCAGCCTGGTCATCCTGGCCCTGGATATCTGGGCCATCGTCAACATCCTGAAAAGCGCTGCGGAAACCGGGATGAAGATCATCTGGGTCCTGGTGATCATCGTCCTGCCGGTGCTCGGCCTGATCATCTGGGCCATCGCCGGCCCGCGCGGCAACGTCAGGCTGTAGCCTCCCGCCGCGGCGCTAGCCGCCTGCGGCGTAGTGGTGCCACAGGTGGATGGCGGCGTAGGCGCGCCAAGGCCGCCAGGCCTCGGCGCGGGCCTTGAGGCTGCGCGCATCGATGCCTTGCGGCCCCCAGACCGTGGATTTCAGCAGGCCGAGGTCGGCGGCGGGGAAGGCGTCGGCTTCGCCCATGGCACGCAGGGCTATGTATTCGGCGGTCCAGGGGCCGATGCCGGGCAACGCGCAGAGGCGCTCCACCAGCGCCTCGGGGCCGTCCGCCAGGTCCAGGCTCAGCTCTCCCGAGGCGATCGCCGCGGCGAAGCGTTGCAGCGTCTGTACCCGCTTGCCGGGCATGCCGATGCCGTCGAGGTTGGCTTGCGCCAGCGCGGCGGGTGTCGGGAACAGGTGGCTGATGCCGTCGTAGCCGAGATTTTCCAGCGGCTCGCCGAGGCGCTGGATCAGGCGCCCGGTGATGGTCACCGCGGCCTTCACCGTGACCTGCTGGCCGACGATGGCGCGCACCGCCTGTTCGAAGGGGTCGAAGGCCACCGGCAGGCGCAGCCCCGGATTGGCGGCCACCAGCGGGCCGAGCAGGGGATCCCCGGCGAAATGCCGGGCGATGGCGGCCGGGTCGCTGTCCAGGTCGAACATCCGGCGGACCCGTGCCTCGAGTTCGGCGGCCAGGGCATGGGCGGACGGGCTGAGGCTCAGCGCCAGGACCTGGCGTTCCGCCAGCGGTCGCACCTCGAACCAGGCCGGGCGGCCGTTGGCCCGGAAGCTGCGGGCATAGTGGTCGTCGCCCAGGCTTTCGACACCGGCGAGCAGGCGCAGGGCGAAATGCTGGTGGAACTGGCGCCATTCCCAGGGCGACTGGTAGGGCAGGTGCAGGACGAGGGGAGAGGTAGGCTGGCTCATGGGCAGACGATACCTGTCCGGCGCAGCCGGCGCCATCCGCCGGCGGGGTTCGACCTGTCATTGCCGCCAGCGTAGAATGCGCGCCTTTCTTCGCGGCGCGGGCAAGTCCCGCTGCCAGATTGCAGCCTTACCAGGGAGATCCCGGCCCATGAGCGATTATCAGGAAACTCTGTACCAGGGCTACGGCCAGCGCTTCAGCATCGACAACATGCTGCATGAGGTGCGCACCGAGCACCAGCACCTGGTGATTTTCGAAAACGCCCGGATGGGCCGGGTGATGGCGCTCGACGGAGTGATCCAGACCACCGAGGCCGACGAGTTCATCTACCACGAGATGCTCACCCACGTGCCGATCCTCGCCCACGGCGCGGCCCGGCGCGTGTTGATCATCGGCGGTGGCGACGGCGGCATGCTGCGCGAGGTGGCCAAGCACAAGAGCGTCGAGCGGATCACCATGGTCGAGATCGACGGCACCGTGGTCGACATGTGCAAGGAGTTCCTGCCCAACCACTCCCAGGGCGCCTTCGACGACCCGCGGCTGAACCTGGTGATCGACGACGGCATGCGCTTCGTGGCTACCACGGAAGAACGCTTCGACGTGATCATCTCCGACTCCACCGACCCGATCGGCCCTGGCGAGGTGCTGTTCTCCGAGAACTTCTACCAGGCCTGCCGGCGCTGCCTGAACGAGGGCGGCATCCTGGTCACCCAGAACGGCACGCCGTTCATGCAACTGGAGGAAGTGCGCACCACCGCCGCACGTACCGACGGGCTGTTCGCCGACTGGCATTTCTACCAGGCGGCGGTGCCGACCTATATCGGCGGCGCCATGACCTTCGCCTGGGGCTCGACTCGCGAAGGCCTGCGTCGCCTTCCGCTGGAAACGCTGCGCCAGCGCTTCCGCGACAGCGGCATCGCCACCCGCTACTACAACGCCGATATCCACCTGGGCGCGTTTGCTCTGCCGCAGTACGTGCTGCAGGCCATCGGCAAGCAGGACAACGACTGACGCTTCACCGGGAAGGGCCGCAAGGCCCTTTTTCATGCGTCGCTCCGACATCCCCTGTTACTGCCAGCTAACATTTTTTTCACAATCGATCCGGGAAAATCTGCGCGCTTTTTTCCGTTGCCATGGCTATAAATGGCAGTTTTGTCCTTGAGTGCATCGAATGCTGACCAAACGATTGCGCCAGAGCGGCGTAGTAGTCTCCTGCCTGCTCGGTAGCGTCCTCTTCATCGCCCTGGCCTTCCTCGGCTGGCAACGTTTCGCCCCGGCGGCCACCGTATCCGGCTGGACCTACCGGGTAGTGCTCGAGGACATTCCCCACGTCAGCGCCCTGGCCCGCGACCCGGACGGCCTGCTCTACGTGAGCCAGGAGTTGCAGGACGGCAAGGGCCTGGTGTTCCGCATCGCCGCCGATGGCAGCCGCGATACGGTGCTCGACCTGTCTATTATACACCTCTGACGCTGCCGC
>NZ_SCND01000214.1:0-10498 GCF_005503585.1 Pseudomonas sp. 2VD | reverse complement strand
GAACTCGGCGGCGGACAGTGCGCGGGCGTATTCCAGGTAGCCTTGCAGGTAGTCGCGCGGGCTGCTCGGCGAGCGCTGGGTGCCGAGCATGTCGGAGATGTCGCCGATCGGCATCGAGGTGATCATCACCACCTTGCGCCGCGCGCGGGTCACCGCCACGTTGAGGCGGCGCTCGCCGCCGGTCTGCCCGAGCACGCCGAAGTTGCGCCGGAAGCTGCCCTGGCCGTTGCGGCCGAAGGTGGAGGAGAAGACGATCACGTCGCGCTCGTCGCCCTGCACGTTCTCCACGTTCTTCACGAACACGCCCATGTCCTCGCCGTCTTCGCTGCGCTCGCGCTCCTCGCTGTAGGCGGCGCGGAACGCCTCGTCCTGCTCGGCGCGCAGTTCCAGGCGCTCCTCGATGAGGTCGGCTTGCTTGCGGTTGAAGGTGACCACGCCCACCGACGGCCGCGCCGCGTAGGGGTGGCGCCAGAGTTCGGCGAGGTAGTCGACGACTCGCTCGGCCTCGCGCTCGTTGCTCTGGTTCTGGTACAGGCCGTTCACCTGGATCAGTTCCAGCGGCTTGATGCGCAGGATGTTGGCCTGCGGATGGCGTACCGGCACGCTCAGGCGGTTGCCGTAGAACGAGGCGTTGGAAAAGCCGATCAGCTCGCGGTAGGCCGAGCGGTAGTGGATCTGCAAGGTGGTGCTGGGCAGGGCGTTGCGCGCCAGTTGCAGGAGGTCCGGGCAGTCCTTGATCTCGCGGCGGTTCCAGGTGTCCTCGTAGGCTTCGCGCTGCTCCTCGTCGGCGTCCTCGTCGGGCGCTTCGCCGTCGAACAGCTCGGCCTCGTCGCTTTCCACGCGGCTGGAGAAGAACGCGGTCGGCGGCATCTGCTTCTCGTCGCCGCTGACCACCGTGACCCGCCCGCGATAGAGGGTCGGCAGGGCGAACTCCACCGGCATCTGCGAGGCTTCGTCGTAGATCACCATGTCGAACAGCCCGGCCTTGAGCGGCAGCACGCGGCTGGCCAGGTCGGGGTTCATCAGCCAGACCGGGCGCAGGCTCATCAGGCCGAGTTCGGCGCCCAGCTCGATGAACTCGCGCAGGCGCCGCGAGCGCTTGCCGGTCAGGCGGGTGACGTCTTCCCACTGCTTGCGGCTGCCCAGGCGCGCGGCGTCGATGCCCTTGCCGAGCAGTTCGCGGTTCAGCGCGCGCATCTGCACGTCGGCTTCGGCGAGGCTGGCGACCCTGGCCCTGGCTTCGTCCTGGCTGAACAGCAGTTCCGGATTGTCTTGTTCCAGGCGCTGCTTCCAGCCCAGCCGCGCTTCGCGGTTGAGCATGCGGCGCACCGTGGCTTCGAGTGCTTCGGCGGGAATCGCGTCGAGTCGTTCCTGGCGCTGGCGCAGCAGGGCCAGGAATTCCAGGTCGGTGGCTTCGAGCTGGCCGGCGCGGCCACGGAAGCGCTGGTAGGCGACCAGTTGCGGTAGCGCCTCGCGCAGGCGGCCGAGGGCCGGCAGGTTGCTCTGGTTGCCGGCGATGGCGCGGTGCAGCTGTTCCAGCAGTTCGTCGCCGAGCCAGTCGGCGAGCACCTTCAGTTTGTCCAGGCTGAGCTGGCGTGCGGCCTGGCGGATCAGCGCGGCGTCGAGGTCGCCGAGCAGCGCTTCGAAGCGCTGTTTCTCGCCGGTGAGGATCACCGCGTCGAGCTGCTCGGCACGCGGCGCTTGGGCCAGGCTGCGAGCCAGGGTCTGGATCTCGCGCAGTTGCTGGCTGGCGCTGCCGGCCAGGCCGGTCAGTTCCGGACCGGCATCGGTGGTGACTGTCGCCAGCCCCAGGCTCTGTTGCAGCGCCGCCAGTTGCCGGCGCAGCGGCCGCCACTGGCGCTCCAGGTCGCAGGCGCCGAGGAGGGCGGCCAGGCGGCTGTCGTCGTCGGCCTCGCCGTGCTCGCGCAGGAAGCGCCGCAGGCGGCCGCGCCGCAGCAGGCGCAGCGGGTTGAGCCGGGCCAGCCAGGTGCGTGCCTCGAGCACCTGGCGGGCGTGGGCCTGGAAGCGTTCGAGGTTGTTCTCTTCGAGCATGGCGAGAGCCGGCGAAAGCAGCGGCGCATGCCGTTCGAGGTCGAGCTGGCGCAGTTGCCGTTCGATCTGCTCGGCCTCCGCCAACAGGCCGTCGCCACGGCTCGGCTGCCCTGGCGTGGCGTCGCGGAACAGCGGCAGCCAGTGGGCCAGGCGCTGGCGCTGCTCCTCGCGCAAATTCAGCAGGGTACCGACCTGGCTTGCCAGCCAGGCGCGGTAGGGCGTCGGGTCGTCGACCTCGAAGCTCGCCGGGTGTTCGTCGAGGGCTTTCTGCCGGGCGTTCTCCGCTTCGCCGAAGGCGCGCAGGCTGTCGGCGAAGGCTTGCAGGGTGGCCTGGTCGGTGGCGAAGGCGCGCAGTTGCGCCAGCGGGCTGCCTTCGTAGCGGGCCGGTAGCCAGAGGCGGACCAGCGGCGCGCAGTTTTCCTCCAGGCGCGCCAGGCTGCCGATGTCCAGCGCCGCCAGGCGCTGGCGCAGGGCCGGGAAGTCCAGCGGCGGCGAGCCTTTCTCCAGCTCGATCAGTTCGCCGAGCAGGCGCCGGTAGCTCAGCCCGGTGGCCTCGTCCACGCGGTGCAGGCTCTGGTGGTAGCGGTCCAGTTCGCCTTCCAGCGCCTCGATACGCGCCGCCAGGCGCTCGCGCTGGCGCTC
Organism: Pseudomonas sp. 2VD; assembly: GCF_005503585.1. Lineage (NCBI taxonomy): Bacteria > Pseudomonadati > Pseudomonadota > Gammaproteobacteria > Pseudomonadales > Pseudomonadaceae > Pseudomonas > Pseudomonas sp. 2VD. The sequence goes on along the minus strand of NZ_SCND01000214.1, from coordinate 7,804 downwards.
CCAGCCCTGGGCGCCGCCGGCGTCGGCGAACAGCGCTTCGAGTTGCTCGCGGATGTTGCGGATCACCGGTTCGCGGTCGCGGTTGACGTCGTTGAGCATGACGATGCGCTGGCCCAGGCCCTCGGCCACCAGGCGCTTGTGCACCACTTCCAGGGCGGCGTGCTTCTGGCAGACGATCAACAGGCTGCGCTGGCGGCCGATGGCGTCGGCGACCATGTTGACGATGGTCTGGCTCTTGCCGGTACCGGGCGGGCCTTCCACCAGCAGCCCCGGGCTCTGCCGGGCCTGCAACACGGCGGCCTCCTGGGACGGGTCGCTGGCCACGGTGAAGTAGCGCTGCAACTCCGGCGGGCTCTCGCGGGCTTCCGGCTCGCCGTTCTCGCGCAGGCGCAGCGCGGTCTCCAGGCCGGTGCCGGAGGGCGGCAGGCTCTTCAACTGGCGCAGGTCCTCGCCGATCGCCTGGCCCATGAAGGTGACGTGGAACAGCACCGCGGCGCAGGCCAGTTGGTCCTGGTAGGGCGTGACCTCGGTGGAACTCGGCGGCAATCCTTCCAGCACCCGAGCACGCGGGGTGGCGAGCAGGCCGAAGGCATCCATCACGTCGGCGGCGCGCAGCGCGGAGCGGCCGAGCAATTCGTCGGCGACCTTGCGCCAGCGCTTGCACGGCTCGGGCCCGAGCAGGCTTTCCAGGGCCGGGTTGAGGCGCACTTCCTCGCGCTCGCCGTCGAAGGCCAGCGCCACCTGGCCGCGGCTGCCGACTTCCAGTTGCAGCTTCAGCGGCCACAACAGCAGCGGCACGATGCGCGTGCGGGTGGTGCCGCGCGGGTCGCGGTTGAGCAGGAAGGGGAAGCCCAGGTAGAGGCCGTCGATGCCGGTGTCGCGCTTGTACAGCGAGCTTTGCCGGGACAGCGCGTTGAGCCGCACTTCCAGTTGCGGGTTGGCGAGGAAGCTGTCCGGGTCGAGGCTCACCGCGCGGGCGTTGCGTTGCAGCAGGTGGTCGAGCAGGGCGGCGGCGGGGCGTCGCGCGCTATCCAGTTCGTTGAGGTCGATGCGTGGAGTGCTCTTGCCGATGCTCATGCGCACCAGCGGCCCGCGCATCACCGCGGCGACCACTTTCTTCTCGAAGAAATCGAGGATCTGCGACACGTACTGCTGCTTCTGCGGTTCCAGCCACTGTTCCGGCGGGATCGCCAGCAGCACCAGGACCCTCGCCAACGGCATGCGCCGCTCCAGGCGGAACTGCTCGGCCCATTCGTCGACCCTGGGCACGCCGCTGCGGGCGAAGCCGCTGATGCGTTCGTCGACGCGGCGGTACAGCTCCTGCCGCGAGTGCTGCAACAGGCCGCGCGCGGTCTCCGCGTCGAACAGGTGCACATCGGCGTCGCGGGCCAGGCCGGCGGCTTCCTCGACGATCGCCTCGGCGGCACGGAACTGGCCGATGTTGGCGCTGAGCAGGACGATCAGGTCTTCCTCGGCGATCACCCGGCGCTCGGCCAGGGCCAGCAGGCCGGGGTGCTCGGTGTCCGGCAGGAGGCGCTGGCGCTCCTGCCACTGCGCGGCGAGGCGCGCCCGCGAGGTCGACAGCAGGTAGATGCGCAACTGTTCTTCGGCGAGTTCGATGTGCTGGTGCAGGGCGCGCTGGCGGACGTTCTCGGCGCGGGTCTTGAGCCGCGACAGCCAGCTTTCGGTGTGCAACTGTTCGAGCAGGTCGGGCACCGAGCCGCTGATCAGCCGGTAGCCCTCCAGCGGATGCTCCAGCAGCCAGCCGGGGGTGACGATCTCGCCGCGCTGGATCAGCGGGATTTCCGGGTTCAGCAGCTTGAGCGCCAGCATCAGCCGGAAGTCGTCCTCCAGCCCCTCATGCTGGGCCACCTGGCGCAGGCCGGCGAGCAGCCTGGGCGACAGGCCGATGTGCTCGGCCCAGGTGACGATCGCCCCGCGCAGCAGGTGGTCGAGGGCCTCCGCCCAGTGCTCGGCCTGGGCCGCGGCCAGGGCGAAGACCGTCGGCTTGCGGAAGCGCCGGGCGCCGAGGGCGATGCTGGCGCCTTCGGCGTCGTCCTTTTCGCTGTCCGCCGAGGCCGGCGCGTCCACCGCCTCGCCGTTCAGCCAGGCCTGTACCTGCGGCCACTGCCAGCGCTGGTGGCGGTCGCGTGCAAGCAGGCCGCGCAGCAGCAGGTGCAACTGCGGGTCGAGGTCGTCGGGCAGCGCCACGCCGTTGGCCAGCACGTGGATCAGGAAGGCGTTGGCGTTGACTCCTTCGAAGCAGGCGCCGCGGGTCAACTGCTCCAGCAGGATCATGCCCAGGCTCCACCAGTCGGAAGCCGCCGCCACGCCGCCGGCGATCGCCTCGGGGGCCATGTAGCGGCTGGTCTCCAGCGGCGAGACGATATCCAGGTCGAACTCCGACAGGCGCGCCGAGCCGAAGCCGCTGATCACCAGGTCCAGTGGCTCGTGGCTGCGCACCAGCAGGCTGGCCGGGCGCAGGTCGCGGTGGCGCAGGCCGGCTTCGTTGAACACGTGCAGGGCGTGGCCCAGCTCGCGGACCACGTGGCGCACCGCCTCGCGGTCCTCCAGCACGGTGCCGAGCTCGGCGAGGCTGCCGCCGGTGAGTTCCTCGACCACTTCGTAGGCGCGCTCGTCCCAGCGGCCGGTGGCGAGGATTTCCGGCACGTGTTCGCGCGGCAGGCGGCGGATCACGTCGTAGATCGCCGGGTCCGGCTCGGCGCCCGGGCGATACAGGGTGAGCACCGCCTGGCGGGCGCTTTCCGCATGTTCGGCCAGGTAGCGCTCGCGCACGCCGTCGCTGCTGGCGATCTGCCGCAGCAGGCGCCAGCCGTCGATCAGGGTTTCCGTGACGGCGGGCTGCGGCGTGGCCTCGGCCTGCATCGGCAGCGGGCCTTCGGCCGGCGCGGCGCCGCACTCCAGGCACATCAGGTCGCCGGGTTGCAGCGGGTGGCCGTTGGCGCAGAGCGGGGCGGACGCCGCTGGCGGCTCGCTGGCGGGCGGCGCGATGGCTTCCTGGGTCAGCACCGGCTGTGGTCGCCAGCCGGCGGGATGGATGGCTTCGGCGGAAAGGTCCCAGCCGCAGGGCTGGCCCTGGATCGAGCCTTCGCAGAAGATTTCCGAAAGCGAGCGTTCGCTCTGGCAGTTGGGGCAGAAACGTATCATCGGTATCGATCCATTCAGCGCGGCCGGTGGGCGCTGACGCTAAGTTGGTGGCCCTGGTCGCGCAGCAGGTCCTGTAGCCGCAGCAGGTCGTCGCGGCGCGGGATGCCGGCCATCCACACGCTGCCGTCATGGTCGAACATCAGGTCGAGGGCCTTGTCGTCTTCGCGCAGTGGCCGCTGGTAGCCGCCGAGGCGCGCGCGGCCGAGTTCGGTGAGCAGGCTCAGGCGCTGGTTGTCGCTGCCGCGCAGGGCCAGGCTCTGTTCGGCGTGCTGTTGGTAGGGGTCGCTGATCAGCGCGTCGATCAGCCCGGCGGCCTGTTCCAGTTGCGCGTGCAGATGCTCCAGCGGGTAGCCGCTGTAGACCAGGATGTCGGCGCGGCTGCGCTGGCGCAGTTCGCCGAGCAGGGCGAGGAGGGCAGCGAACTGCTCGAAGGGTTCGCCGCCGGAGACGGTGATGCCCTCGGCCTGCTCCAGCCATGGCTGGATGTCGGCGAGCAGGCGTGCCAGGGCGATGCGCCGCCGTCCCGGCCCCCAGGTATCGGCGGAGATGCAGCCGGGGCAGCGGATGCTACAGCCCTGGAACCAGATGCCCAGGCGCCGTCCCGGGCCCAGGGTGGTCACCGGGAAATGCACCCGCGACAGGCTCAGTTCCATCTCAGCGGCGTTCCAGGGTCAGGCCGTCGGCGTCCAGGGCGCTGATCAGGAAGCGCTCGCCCGGCTGCGCGTCCTGGTCGAACAGCGCCCGCGACAACGGGTTGAGCAGGCGCGCTTCGAGCTGGTTGCGGATGCCGCGGCCGCCGTTGGACAGGTCGCCCAGGCAGAGGTCGTGCAGCGCCTGGCGCGGCGCCTCGGCCAGTTCGATGACGAGGCGCTGCTCGCGGAGGTCGGCGAAGGTGCCGTCGACCATCTGGGTGAAGATCTGCTCGGCGACGTCGGCGCGGATGAAGTCGAAGACGATGATGTTCTCGCCGATCCGGTTGAGGATTTCCGGGCGGTTGAGAACCAGCTTGAAGTAGCGCTCGATCTCGCCGTGGACCTTGCCCTGCACCGCCTCGAAGGGCTCGCCGGGGAGCACGTTGGCGACCCGTTCGCCGTTCTCCCCCTGGCGGTAGATGCCCAGGTTCGAGGTGAACACGATCAGCGCCTCGGAGAAGTACACGCGATCGCCGCGCCCGGAGGTGAGCACGCCGTCGTCGAGGATCTGCAGGAACTTGTCGAGGATCCGGGGGTGGGCTTTCTCGATCTCGTCGAAGAGCACCACGCTGAAGGGTTTTTCGCGGATCGCGTTGGTCAGTTCGCCGCCGACGTCGTAGCCGACGTAGCCGGGCGGCGCGCCGATCAGGCGCTGGTCGGCATGCTCGGCGCTGAACTCGGACATGTCGAAGCGGATGTAGGCGCTCTCGTCGCCGAACAGCAGGCTGGTGACGGTCTTCGCCAGCTCGGTCTTGCCGACCCCGGTGGGCCCGGCGAGGAAGGCCACGCCGCGCGGGCGGTTGCCCTTGCGGCTGGCGCCGACCCCGGTCATCGCGCGCTTGACGATGTCCAGCATGTGGGTCACCGCGTGCTGCTGGCCCTTGACCCGGCGGCGGACGATCTCGTCGGCCTGGCGGATGCGCTGGCGGTCGATCTTCAACCAGGGGTCTTCGGTGACGCCGACCTTGTAGCGGCGCACGGCGTCGGCGATGCGTTCCATGGCCAGGCCTTCCACGCGCGCCAGTTGGACGATGGCGTTGAGATCGAGGAGCAGCAGGCCTTCGGTGTTCTCGACGAAGGTCGCGGCGGCCTGTTGCAGGGCCTCCTCGGCGACGCCCGCGCCGCCGAGCCCGCGGAGCAGCGCCGGGGCCAGGGCCCGGCGCGCCGCCTGGTCGGGCTTCGACACCGGGATATGGCGCAGGCGCGGGTTGTCCACCAGCAGCCAGTCGGGCAGGTCGCCTTCCTTTTCCACCACCCACAGCACGCTGTTGAAGAACGGTTTGCGCTGTTCCCCGGCGGGACGGCTGCGGGCCTGGTGGGAGAGTACCAGGGCCTGGGTGAACAACTGATGCTCGGCGGCGCTCAGGGCGTCGTTGCGCACCGCCAGGCGCGAGGCGAAGTCGACGATCAGGGCGATCGGCTCGCCGCTACGGTTGACCAGGCGTTGCAGGGTTGCGCTGAGCAGGTCTATGCCGGCCGGCGCGGCGCCGTCCACCGGGGTCAGGCCGAGATCGAGAAGCACCTGCGGAGTGGCGCCCGCCTCGCTGCCCGGCCGGCCGAGCACGCGGAACCCGGCCAGCGGATCCCAGGCCAGCACCTGGGTGTAGCCGGCGTCCAGCAGGGCGTCGCAGAGGGTCTGGTTGAAGCTCTGCGCGGTAACCGTACCCGGCACCACTTCACAGGCTTGCAGGTCGCGGATGTTCCCGGAGAGGACGAATTGACTCTTGAGGGGCAGGAAGCGCAGGAGGTCGCGCAACCAGCGTGGCTTTTCGAACAGTGCAGTCCCTGGCATCGATAGTCGCTCACAGCGTGTGTCGTGGCCACAGCATATTGCCCCGAGGGCCATGTCTCCAACCCTGACCTCGCCGGAGGCGACGAAAACCGCTACGAGTTCCGGGTGCCAGGCTTGGCGGAGCGCCTGCTCAACCGTCGTAGCTTCGGCAGCCCCAGCGGAACGCCTGCGCCGCCGCCTCGATCCCGCGGCCGATCACCAGGCGCGGCGGGCTTTCGTCGAGGCCGGGACGCGGCGACAGCGGCCGGCTGTAGAGCACCTCCAGCTCGCCGAAACCATCCAGCGCGGCGCGTTCCGCCGGGTGCGGCGTCGCGCCCTGGCGCCGGGCGAAGTCTTCGAGGTCGCCCTCGGCGTAGGCCATCACCAGCACGCCGCTGTCGCCGCGTACCCGCACCGCGCTCACCAGGCTGCCGTCGATGCGCAGCGGGGTGGCGAAGCGGTAGAGCAGGTCGAGGGTCTCGCCGGGCGCGCGATCCAGCACTTCGACGCCCTCGGCGCGCAGGCGCTCGGCGGTTGCGCGGTCGCGGCCGTCGGGGAAGTCGCCGCGGCAGTGCAGGGCGTCGGCGAACAGCGCGGTCAGGTTCGGTGCTGGCGGGGCAGGGGACGTGCAGGCGGCCGGCAGGAGCAGCGCCAGGCCGGCGGCGAGACGGAGCAGGTAGGGGCGGGTCATGTAGCCTTCCGTTGGCGGACAGTGCGGTGGGAGAAATTGCCAGCAGACGCTTCCGCGATACTGGCGGCCTGCGCTCAGAGCAGTACGGGCAGCGCGTCTTCGCCCAGCCCCGCTTCTCTCAGTCGCGCCCTGGCCCTGGCGGTCGCGCGCACGGCGTCGAGGTCGCAGCCGCGAGGAATATAGACCGGATCGAAGCCTTCGAGCACCAGGTAGGTGGAGGCCTGGCCGCGGGCATTCAGGTAGGCGTTGAAAGCCCGGTCGGCCGGGCGCAGAAAGACATCGCACCAGTACGGCAAGCGCTGGGCGAACAGCGCCTTGGCGATCTCCAGGTGCTCTTCGAACAGTTCGTCCATGCTGCCTCCCTTCTCCTGGCGGAATAACGTCACTCTTCGCTACGGCCGTCGCCTTCGCGATCCCTTTCATAGTGCCGTGCCAGCGGAAACGCCGGCAACCAGCCCTCGCGGCGGATGGTCCAGAGTTCGTAGGTGGGCTGGAACTGGTCGGGAGCGTCGAGGGCGCCGAGGCTGACCTCGATCTCGTCGGCGCTGCGCGAGAACACCGACGAGCCGCACTGCGGACAGAAGAAACGCCCGGCGTAGTCGCGGGTCTCGCCCTCGATGCTCACCGCCTCCTCGGGGAAGATCGCCGAAGCGTGGAACAACGCGCCGTGGTGCTTGCGGCAGTCGAGGCAGTGGCAGAGGCCGACCCGATAGGGCTGGCCGCTCGCCACCAGGCGGACCTTGCCGCAGAGGCAGCCGCCGGTGAATCGATCCATTTCGGTACTCCTCTGCAAGGCGTTGGGGCGCTCAGCCCTTGAAGGCCTTCTCTATGGTGGCGATATCGATCCTGCCCATCGTCATCATCGCCTCGAAGGCGCGCCTGGCCGCCGCGCGGTCGGGGCTGGCGATGGCTTCGCTGAGAACGCGCGGGGTGATCTGCCAGGAGATGCCCCATTTGTCGCGGCACCAGCCGCAGGCGCTTTCCTCGCCGCCATTGTCGACGATGGCGTTCCACAGGCGGTCGGTCTCGGCCTGGTCGTCGGTGGCGACCTGGAAGGAGAACGCTTCGCTGTGGCGGAAGGCCGGGCCGCCGTTGAGGCCGAGGCAGGGAATGCCCATCACCCGGAACTCCACCGTCAGCACGTCACCCTCCTTGCCGGAAGGGTAGTCGCCGGGCGCACGATGGACAGCCAGCACGGCGCTGTCAGGAAATGTCTCGGCGTAGAAGGTCGCGGCCTCCAGGGCGGCACTGTCGTACCAGAGGCAGATGGTGTTCTTGCTGATCATGGCTGGGTCTCCATGGGCGGGGGCGACCGTGGAAGTCTAGACCTGCGGGCGTTTCGAGCCGTGCTGGGCGCCGAACGGTGGCGCTGCCGGGCGATCGCATGCGCAGTTGCAGTTCCGCTTCGGGCGTAAATAGAATGAGACTCATTATCATAAGTGTCGTGAACTGCCATGCTCCCTCCCGCCAGCCCCCATCCAC
>NZ_SCND01000213.1:0-10550 GCF_005503585.1 Pseudomonas sp. 2VD | reverse complement strand
CGCGCCGCCGATGTCGCCCTGAAGGAGCGCCGGCCGCTGGTGCTGGTGCCGCGCGAGGCGCCGTTCTCCAGTATCCACCTGGAAAACATGCTCAAGCTGTCCAACCTCGGCGCGGTGATCCTGCCGGCGGCGCCGGGCTTCTACCACCAGCCGCAATCGGTGGAGGACCTGGTGGACTTCGTCGTCGCGCGAATCCTCAACACCCTGGGGATTCCCCAGGACATGCTGCCGCGCTGGGGGGAACAGCACCTTGTCAGCGACGAGTAGGGTGCTGCTACTGGTCCTGGCGGTGCAGTTAGGCGGTTGCGCCACCGTGCGCACCCTGGATGCGGCCAAGCCAGGGGCGCCGGTGGTCTACGCCGGCACCCGGCTGGACTGGTACAGCCTGCACGGCGGCTGCTGCCCAATGGAACGCTTCGGCGCGGAGGCGCCGGCCCATCCGGGGCTCGACCTGCCGGGCAGCGCGCTGCTGGACACCCTGTTGCTGCCGTTCTCGCTGGCCACCGCCATCGGCCTCAACCTCGGCGTCAGCGGCGGCATGTAGGGCGGGACCCGCCCGCGGCTCATTTCCCCAGCTTGCGCAGTTCGTCGGACTCGACGATGCGCACGCCCTTGCCTTCCTCCAGCGCCAGGCGCCAGAGCGCGCGGGCCAGGTCGCAGGCCTCGATGCCGTGGTACTTGCCGGGAAGGATGCGGGCGATCGGCGCGGCGAGGATCTCGGCCAGGCGGAATTCCTCGCGCGGGCCGAACAGCAGCGATGGCCGGGCGATGGTCAGCTGTGGCCAGCCCTGTTCCTGCAGGGCCTGCTCCAGTTCGCCCTTGACCCGGTTGTAGAAGATCGACGACTTGGCGTCGGCGCCCAGGGCGCTGACCACCAGGTAATGCCGGGCGCCCATCTCCAGCGCGCGCTTGCCCACCGCCAGCGGCAGGTCGAAATCGACCGCGCGGAAGGCCTCCTCCGAGCCGGCTTCCTTGATCGTGGTGCCGAGGCAGCAGAAGGCGGTATCGATGCTGCCGTTGAGTTGCGGCAGCAGCTCGGCCAGCGGGCCGACCGGGTTGTCCAGCCGCGGATGCTCGGCCAGCGCCTTGCGGGCAGGGGCGATGACCTTGGCCAGGGTCGGCTCGCTCAATATCCGATCCAACAGGTGCTCGCCGGTAAGACCGGTCGCGCCGGCGAGCAGAACGCGCTTGGGCGTCGAGTGCATGTGTGTTTCTCCCCTTCCACACCAATGAGCGTAGTGCGCGGCGTATCTATTTGCCCGCCGCGCCCTCGCCGGTTTTTCCTTCCCGGGACGCGAGCGCGCGCTCGGCTTGCTGCCCCCGCAGCGTCCGCCAGTGCGCGAGCACGCGTTCCGGTAACCAGGCTTGCGGTTCCGAAGCTTCGAAACCTTCCTCCTTCTCCCTTTGACGCACTTCCTCTTTCGCCAGTTCGAACGCTTTGGACAGATCGTCGGTGCGGTTCAGCGCATTGGCCAGCAAGGCGCGGCCGAAATAGGTGAAGTCGGCGTCGTCGGAACAGCCGAACGAGACCCGGTCGGCACGCGCGGCGGTCAGGATCAGGGTACGTTCGTCTTTCAGCGGCGGGATGAAGCCCCCGCTGTAGCAGGCCGATACCACCAGCACCTTGTCGCGCTGGCGCAGCGGCGCGAGCAGTTCGGCCAGTTCCGCGGCCGGCAGGTCGCCGAGGTTCAGGCCGGGCATGTCCAGGGCCAACTGGTGGTCGCTGGAGCCGTGGCTGGTCAGGTAGATGAAGACCAGGTCTTCCGGCCCGCTGCGTTCGGCCAGGGTGCGCACGGCGCGGGACAGGCTTTCCCGGGTAGCCAGCGGGCGGTCGCCGAAGTGGTCGCGGTGGTTGACCAGGCGAATCACGCCACGAGCGGCGAAACGCTGGCCGAGCAGGTCGCCGGCGTAATCGGCCTCGCGCAGGAACACGCCCTGGCGGCCATCGCCGCCCAGGCTCAGGGCATAGAGTTCGCTGGCCGGCGTCGAGGCCGGGATCTTGCGCAGTTCTTCGTCGAGCAGGCGACCCTGGGCCAACAGGCCGATTTCCAGGGTGTCGGGCAGGGCCTTGCCGGCGGCGTCGCGGATGCGCTTGCCGTCGGCCCAGAGTCCCTGCTCACGGCTGCCGTCGGCGCGGTCCAGGGTGCCTTGGCCGGCATAGGCGCCGGCGGCGAAGCCGCCTTCGTAGCGGGTGCCGTCCAGTTGTTCGAGCAGGCCCTGGCCATGGAAGCGCCAGAACTGGAAACCGCCGCGGTAGCGGCTGCCGTCGGCGCCGAGAAGCTCGCCGGGGCCGTTCAGCGCGCCTTCGCTGAAGCGGCCGATCCAGACATCGCCGCTGGCGCTTTCGTAGCGCCCCTGGCCATGGAACTGGTTGTCCTTGAACTGGCCGACGTAGCGGTCGCCATCGGGCCCGCTCCAGCGCCCCTTGCCGTTCAGTTGCCCGTCGCGGAAGGTACCGGCGTACTGGTTGCCCTGGCTGTCGCTGAAGCTGCCTTCACCTTCCAGGCGACCCTGGCGGAAGCTGCCCTGGTAGCGGCTGCCATCGCTGCCGTCCAGCGTGCCCTGGCCGCTGTACAGGCCCTTGCGGAAACCGCCGCGGTAGCGAGTGCCCTGTTGTTCCAGGCTGCCTTCGCCATCGAACAGGCCCTGGCGGAAGCCGCCCTGGTAGACACTGCCATCGGCCATCGCCAGGCGTCCCTGACCGTCGAACAGGCCGGCCGCGAAGCCACCGCTGTAGCGGCTGCCGTCGGCACCTTGCCAGGTGCCATGGCCGTGCAGCAGGCCATGCTCGAAGCGGCCGGCGTACCAGGCGCCGTTGTCGTAGTCCAGCCGGCCCTGGCCTTCCAGGCGCCCGTCCACCAGCTCGCCGCGATAGCGCGCGCCGTCCGGCAGGCGCGCATCGGCCGGGAGCAGCGGTTCGCCCTCGCCGCAGGCGGCGAGCAGGATGACCAGGGCGGAGCAGAGCGAGAGAGACCTGGCGGGGCGAAGCATGCGGCGTTCCCGATGAGTGGTTCGGTCCGAGGGTGGAGGGGAGACAGTGTGGCGGAAAAATCGTTGCCTGGCAGTAGGGTATTTCCCTGCCGGCCTAGAGCGCCCCCGCGAGCGGGGGCTTTTGGAGGGGGAGAGGGGCGCGAAGGCGCCTGGCCGTCAAGCGAACGGCAACGCTCGCTGGGGCGGGCTCAGACGAAGCAGAGGCTGAGGGTCTCGGCGATGTAGGCGGGTTTCTCCTGGCCTTCGATCTCCAGGGTGGCGCGCGCCTTGATCAGCCACTGGCCGGGATTCTTCTCGTTGACGTCGAGCAGGGTCAGGCCCAGGCGGACCCGCGAGCCGACCCGCACCGGCTGGATGAAGCGCACCGTATCGAGGCCGTAGTTGACCGCCATCTTCAGTCCTTCGGGAAGCACCAGCAGGCCTTCCATCAGCTTCGGGATCAGCGACAGGGACAGGAAACCGTGGGCGATGGTGCCGCCGAAGGGCGTCTTCGCCGCTTTCTCCGGATCGACGTGGATGAACTGGTGGTCGCCAGTGCATTCGGCGAACTGGTCGACCCGCTCCTGGTCGATGGTGAGCCATTCGGAATGGCCGAGATCCTTGCCGACATAGTCCTTGAGCGCTGCTACGGGTACGAATGGCATAAGTCCTCCGGGAGGATGGCTGTTGTTCTCATGGTGCAGGAAGATCAGCACGCGTTGGCGACCGGGTCAAGAAACCATCGGCCTGGCGAATATCGCGTCATGCGGTGCCGCGACTGCGACTGATGGATAGGCGAGGAGCGTGCCAATGTCCCGGCGGGCTGGGCATAATGGTCGGCCCTTGCTGGAGGTGCCCATGTTGCTTCGTGGTCTGACCTGGCTGGTGCTGTTCCAGTTGCTCGGCACAGGTCTGAACGTTCTGTTGTTGCCCATGCTGCCCGGTCCGATCATCGGCCTGGTGCTGCTGTTCGGTTATTTCCTGGCGCGTGGCGAGGTCGGCAAGCCGGTCAACGAGGCGGCCGGCTCGTTGCTGCGCTACCTGCCGCTGCTGCTGGTGCCGGCGGCGGTCGGGGTGATGGCCTATGCGCGGGAGATCGCCGCCGACTTCTGGGCCATCGTCGGCGCGCTGGTACTGTCGCTGGTGCTGTCGTTCCTGTTCGCCGGCTGGATGATGCAGAAGCTCATCGATCGCCAGCAACGTCGCCGGGAGGAGTCCTGATGGCCTGGCAGGCCGCCCTCGAGGCGGTGATCCACCATCCGCTGTTCGGCGTCGGCGTGACCCTGGGCGCCTACCAGTTGGCCCTGGCCGCCTATGAACGGACCCGCTGGGTGTTCCTGCAGCCGGTGCTGGTGTCGATGCTGGTGGTGATCGGCGTACTGCTGCTTTGCGGCATCGACTACGACGAATACAGTGCCAGCGCCAAGGTCCTGACCATTCTCCTCGGCCCCGCCACGGTGGCCCTGGCGGTGCCGCTGTTCCTCAACCTGCGGCGTATCCGCCAATTGTTCTGGCCGACCCTGCTGACCCTGGTGGTCGCCGGTACGCTGGCGACGGTGCTGGGCATCGCATTCGGCTGGCTGTTCGGTGCCGAGCCGCGGATGCTGATGAGCATGGCGCCGAAGTCGGTGACCTCGCCGATCGCCATGCTGGTGGCCAGCCAGATCGGCGGCGTGGCGGCGCTGGCCGCCGTGTTCGTACTGATCACCGGGGTGCTCGGGGCGATCCTCGGGCCGGAGCTGCTGCGCGCCATCGGCGTCCGGCACCCCGCCGCGCAGGGCATGGCGCTGGGCATGACGGCCCACGCGGTGGGCACTTCGCGGGCCTTGCAGGAAGGCGAGGAGTGCGGCGCCTTCGCCGCCCTGGCGATGAGCCTGATGGGCGTTGCCACCGCAGTGCTGCTACCGTTGGCGGTAGCGCTGGTTGCCTGACGATGCCCGAGGAGTCGCGATGAAGTTGCCGTTGTTTCCCCTCAACGCCGTGCTGTTCCCCGGTTGCCGCCTGGACCTGCAGATCTTCGAGGCGCGCTACCTGGACATGATCAGCCGCTGCATGAAGCAGGGCACCGGTTTCGGCGTGGTGACCATCGGCGAAGGGCGGGAGGTCGGCGAAGCGCCGAGCCGCCTGGCGATGGTCGGCTGCGAGGCCTCGGTCCGCGACTGGCAGCAGCGCCCGAACGGCCTGCTGGGCATCCGCGTGGAGGGCGGTCGGCGTTTCCAGGTGCTGTCGGTGGAGGTCCAGGCCGACCAGCTCAGCGTTGGCGAGATCGAGTGGTTCGAAGACCTGCCGGAGCAACCCCTGACCTACGAACACAACGATCTCGCCGCGTTGCTCAGCGTGCTGGCCGAGCATCCGATGGTGGCCGCGCTGGAGATGGGCGGCGAGCCCGGCGGCCAGCAGGACCTGGCCAACCAGTTGGCCTACCTGCTGCCGTTCGATACCGAACGCAAGCTCGAACTGCTCGCCCTGCCCGACGCGCAGATGCAACTGGCGCGGATCCAGGTGCTGCTGGAGCACCTGCAGGGCGAGTTGGGTATCGACTGAGCGCCAACCCTCACAGCGGCCGGTAGCGCGCAATGGCTTCCGGCAGGGCCCAGCCGGCGGCGATCGCCAGGGTCGCCACGCAGACCGGCAACAGCAGCCACCAGACCCGTTGCGGCAGCGCCGGCAGCGACTCGCGGCGCTGGCTCAGCCACAGGCTGGCGGCGCAGACCGTAGTGGCGAGCAGGGCGCCGGCGACGATGTCCGACGGCCAGTGCACGCCAAGGTAGACCCGCGACAGGGCGATGCTCAGCGACGGGATCACCGCCAGCAGTACCCAGGTCAGGCGCCAGCGCGGCGGTTGCTGGCGGCTGGCGAGGACGCCCAGGGTGAGGAAGAAGGCGAAGGACGCCGAGCTGTGCCCGCTGGGGAAGCTGAAGCTGCTCAGCGGTTCGGCCAGCACTTCCGGGCGGGCGCGGGCGAACAGGGTCTTCAGGGTCTGGTTGGCCAGCGCGGTACCCACCAGGGTGCCGATGGCGAAGATGGCCGGACGCCATTGCCGGGTCAGCAGGAGGATACCGCCGAGCAGCGCGCCGGCGATGAACTGGGTGCGGAAATCGCCGAGCCGGGTGACCACCACCATCACCGGGTTCAGGTCGGCGTTGCGGTGCTCCTGGACCAGCGTCATCAGGCCCTGGTCGAGGTCCTGGAGGTACGGCCAGGCGACGGTCATCGCCAGCAGCAGGACCAGGCTCAGCGCGGCCGCCACAGCGGTTGCCCAGCGTTTGCGTCGCAGGCTGGCCTGGACTACCACGCCGACCAGCACCGCCAGGCAGGCCGCGACGATCCCGGCTTCGCTCCAGAAGCCTTCCGGCAACGGCAGGCGCAGGGCTGCGCCGGTGGCCCAGCCGGGCAACAGGTAGGCGACCGCCCAGCCGGCGGCGGCAATCAGCGAAACGCCGAGAAAACGGCCGAACGGCATGTCGAGCATGCCGGCGACCATCGGCAGCATCGGCCGCAGGGCGCCGATGAAGCGGCCGACCAGCAGGCTGGCGATACCGTAGCGCTCGAAGTACACCTCGGCGGCGGTGATCCACTGCGGATGGCTGCGCAGGCCGGGTAGGCGGCGGATGTTCTGGTGGAAGCGGCGGCCGATCCAGTACGAGCTGAGGTCGCCCAGCACCCCGCCGGCGTAGGCCAGCAGCAGGGTTTCGCCGAGGCTGAGGGCGCCGCTGCCAGCGATCACCGCGACGCCGAACAGCAGCACCACGCCGGGCAGGACGATGCCGACGATGGCCGCGCATTCGAGGAAGGCGATGAGGAAGATGGCCAGCCCCAGCCACTCGGGGTTGGCGGCCATCCAGGCGTTGAAGCTGTCGAGACTCATTGCAGGTGCGGGTCCTGGTGTCCGAGTAGATGATAGTCGCGCCCGGCGACCTGGCCGCGGCGCAGTGGGTTGCGGGTGCAGAAGGCGGCGAAGGCGGCATCGACGAAACGGTACGGCAGGTGTTCGTCGCGCCCCTTCGGAATGCCCAGCCGAGCGGCCTGGATCACCTGGCTGGGGCGCTCGCCGACATCGTCGACGAACAGTCGCTGCGGATCGAAGCGCTGTGCGTCCCACTCCGGCACCTTCAGCCCCATGGCCTTGCACAGCAGGGTCTGGCCGGCGCACAGGCGGCCGATCTCGCGGGGCCGGCCCTGGCTGTCCGGGTTCAGGCTCTGCATCCGCTCCAGCGCCGCGTGGTCGCTGATGCGATCCAGCCAGGGATGGCCGGACTTGATCAGCACCGCATTGCCCGGCCCGCCGGCGCTGAAGTTCAGCGAGTCGCCGCCGCGCGCGTAATACATATAGATGTGCCCGCCGTCGAGGAACAGTGCCTTGCGCTTCTCGGTGTAGCCGAGCGAGGCGTGGCTGCCTTTCTCCTCCAGGTAGTAGGCCTCGGTCTCGATGATTCGCGCCGCCAGCCAGAGATTGCCCTGGCGATGGCGGATCACCTTGCCCAGCAGCTCGCGGGCGACCAGCAACGCATCGCGGTCGAAGAAGGTGTCGGGGAGTGGCCGGGCGTCGGGCCAGGGCAAACTAAGGATGGGATCGCGGGACATGGGATTGTCGCTGGGACCATGGCAGTCATAGGCTGGCGAATGATAACAACAAGAGCCTGAATCATGGTTGAACGAGAGCGTGTCGACAGTGCCCACATCACGCCCAGCGCCCATTACACTGGCTACGTCTGGTTCCGCCATCGACTCGCCGAACCGGCCTTCGCCACCGTCTTCGGCCGCTGGGTACACGGCTTCGTCGCGCCGATCAACTGGGGCGCGCAGCTCGGTTTCGGGCTGAACATCGAGGATTTCCTGTTACAAAGACACCTCATGATCGACGCGCGCCTGACCCAGGCCGTCGAACGCGAGGGAGTGGTCCAGGTGGTGGAAATGGCCTGCGGACTCTCGCCGCGCGGGCGACGCTTCCGGCAACGCTATCCACAGTTGCGCTACCTGGAGGCCGACCTGCCGCCGATGGCCGCGCGCAAGGCGGCGCTGCTTCGCGAGCAGGGTTGGCTGGGCCCGGAGCACGCGGTGGCGGCTGTGGATATCCTCGCCGAGGACGGCGAGCGCAGCCTCGCCGCGCTGTTCGCCGGGCTCGACCGCGAGCGCCCGCTGGTGGTGATCACCGAAGGGCTGGTGAACTATTTCCAGCGTCCGGTGATCGAGGCCTTCTGGAGTCGCCTGGCGACCGAACTTAAACGCTTCCCCCAGGGCACCTACCTGACCGACCTCTATCCCGATCTCCGCGAGCACCCGCGCTACCGGCAGATCCGCTGGGGAGTGGGGATCATCGGGCGGCTGACGCGGGGAAGCTATCCGTTGCACTACCGCAATGCCGCGGAAATCGAGGCGGCCTTCGCCCGCTGCGGCTTTGCCTCCACCCTGGTGCTCGACCCGCAGCGCGAAGGCGCCGCCCTGGGCTTGCCGCAGGGACGCCTGCCGAGCCTGGTGCGGGTGATCGAAAGCCGCACGGCATAGCCGCCTCTCAGGCGACCTCCGCTCGCTGCCAGGCGGCGAGGAGGTCGGCCAGTCCGGCGCTGGCCGCCGGATCGGAGTGCGGGAAGATGAAGGCGAAGCCGCCGGCGGTCGAACGCAGGGGCAGGATGTCCAAGTCCGCCAGGCCGTCGTAGCACAACCGCCAGCCGCGTTGCGGGCGGGATTCGGGCAGCTCGGCGTGCAGCCGCCCGCCGAAATAGCCGAGTTCCACCAGTTCCGCCGCATAGACGCCGAGCTGCGGATGTTCCAGCCGAGCGTGCCCCTGGGCTGGCCGATGGCGGACCTCGAAGCGTCGCTCCAGGCCGAGCAGGCGCGTGCGCGGGATCCGCGTGCTGCCCTCGGCGCGCTCCGGCAGCGCCTCGCCGCGCAGGAACGGGCCGTAGAGCCGGGCGCAGGCCTCGCGTCGTTCGAACTGGGCAAGATGGTCGGCGTCGTGGATCAGGGCGAACTCGGCGTTCCCGCAGGCATGGGCGAACACCGCATGTTCCCAGGGCTGGGTGAAATGGTCGTACTCGCCGGCGAGCACCAGGGTCGGGCAGGTCGGGTGCCGCTCGAAGCCGCCGAAGGCCAGCAGGCGCCGGCTATTCTGCCGGTAGCGTTCGATCTCCGCCGCGGTCAGGCGTTGCAACTGGCGCAGCATGGCCTTGCGAAATACCGGGGAGACGCCGGTACGTTCCAGCTGTAGCGGGTTGATCAGGCCGGTCAGTACGCCGTGGGCGAAGGCGCTCTGGTCGCCCTCGTCGAGCCGGGCCAGCGCCTCTTCCAGCAGCAGACGCGCACCGGGGCGGCCGAATGCGGTGATGCCGGCCAGTAGCAGGCGCGCGCAGCGGCGCGGATGGCGGGCGGCGAACAGCGCGGCCAGGGCTGAGCCGTAGGACAGGCCGATGGGCATCAACGGCGGCAGGCCGAGCCGTTCGGCGAAGGCCGCGATCAGGTCGGCGAGGTCTTCCAGGCTCAGTTCCGCCGCCAGTTGCAGGTTGCCGCCCTGGCTCGGCAGGTCGAGCAGGATCACCGGGTGCTCGGCGAGCAGTTCGCTGACCTCGCCGGCGAACGAGCGGAAGCTCTGGAAGGCGCCGCCCAGCAGGAGCACCGGCGGGCACGGGTCGTCGGCACGGGCGGCGAAGGCCTGGTAGCGCAGTTGCCAGCCGTCGAGGAGGAGGATATCCGGTTCGCTGCTCAGCGACTGCGCGCTGTAGTCGGTACGGTAGCGCATGGTGAGGCCCCGCAGTGTGTGCGTCGTTATTGTTGTTCTGCCGAGCGGGTGCCGGTGGGTGGCAGCGGCCAGGCTCGCTTCGAAGGTAAACAGAGGTAGCAATTTTGTTTACCTATCCTTCGGCCGGCGCCTGCGCCCGGGTGTCACCGTCTCGCGCACAGGCCCAGGCGCAGCGGGGCCGCCGCGTTACCGCCGGGGGCCGCGGAACGCACTGTCTACCGACCGGCTGTTGCGGCTGGGCGCGCCGGGGCTGGCTCGCTATAATCGCGCATTTCCCTGACGCCAGATGCCGAGACCATGACCGAGTCCGTCCTCGACTATATGAGCCGCCTGGGCCGCGATGCCCGCGCCGCCTCGCGGTTGCTCGCGCGCGCCGCCACCGCGCAGAAGAACCGCGCCCTGCTGGCCGCGGCCGATGCGCTGGACGCCGCCCGCGCGGAGTTGTCCCACGCCAACGAGCAGGACCTCGCCGCCGGCCGCGCCAATGGCCTGGAGCCGGCGATGCTGGACCGCTTGGCGCTGACCCCGGCGCGCATCGACGACATGATCGAGGGCCTGCGCCAGGTCGCCACGCTGCCCGACCCGATCGGCGAGATCCGCGACATGCGCTATGTGCCCTCGGGCATCCAGATCGGCAAGATGCGCGTGCCGCTGGGCGTGGTCGGGATCATCTACGAGTCGCGGCCGAACGTGACCATCGACGCCGCCAGCCTGTGCCTGAAGTCCGGCAACGCGACCATCCTGCGCGGCGGCTCCGAGGCGATCCACTCCAACCAGGCGATCGCCCGCTGCATCCAGCAGGGCCTGGCCGAGGCCGGCCTGCCGGCCGCCGACGTGCAGGTGG
>NZ_SCND01000212.1:0-10577 GCF_005503585.1 Pseudomonas sp. 2VD | reverse complement strand
GCCTGCTGCTGATGGCCCTGCTTCGCGAAGGCCAGGCGCCGCGCCCGGCACGACTCGCCTGGCGCGACATAGGCGGCCTGTTGCGGCGGCCGGTGGTCCGCGCGGCCATCGCCTGCACCGCGACGGGACACGGGTTGATGATCCTGATCATGAACGCCACGCCGCTGGCCATGAGCTTCTGCGGCCTGCCGCTGGAACAGTCGAGTCGGGTCATCCAGTGGCACGTGCTGGGAATGTTCCTTCCGGCGTTCTTCGCCGGAGCGCTGGTCGACCGCATCGGCAACCGTCGCGTCGCCCTGCTCGGCGCGCTCCTGCTCGCCGCAAGTGCCGGCATCGCCCTGGGCGGGCAGTCGGTCATACATTTCCTGCTCAGTTCGCTGGCCCTGGGCAGCGGCTGGAACCTGATGCTCATCGCCGGCACCACCCTGCTCGGCGAGGGCCACGCCGAAAGCGAGCGCGGCGCCGCACAAGGATTGATGGAGCAAGGCAACAGCCTGGTGGCGGCGCTGATGTCGTTCGGCTCCGGCGCCCTGATCACCAGCCTTGGCTGGAACGCGGTGAACCTGCTGGTCTGGCCGGCGCTGCTGGTGGCGCTGACACTGCTCTGGCCGGTACGGCGAACGCGGACGCTGTCGCGCTGAAACGCCGGCAACGAAAAAGGCGACCTTGCGGTCGCCTCTTCTGCCTTACGGAAACGCCTCAGTAGTAGGCGTTCTCCTTGTTGCTGTGGTCGGTCACGTCGCGCACGCCCTTCAGTTCGGGAATACGCTCGATCAGGGTCTTCTCGACGCCATCCTTGAGGGTCATGTCGACCATCCCGCAGCCCTGGCAACCACCGCCGAAACGCAACACGGCGATGTTGTCCTCGACCACGTCGACCAGGCTCACCTGTCCGCCGTGGCTGGCCAGGCCGGGATTGATCTCGGTCTGCAGGTAGTAGTTGATGCGTTCGGTGATCGGGCTGTCCTCGTTGACCATCGGCACCTTGGCGTTCGGCGCCTTGATGGTCAGCTGGCCGCCCATGCGGTCGGTGGCGTAGTCCACCACCGCGTCTTCGAGGAAGGGCTCGCTGACCGCATCGATCCAGGCAGTGAAGTCCTTCAGGGCGATGGCGGTGTCCTCGACCTTTTCCTCGCCCGGCTTGCAGTAGGCGATGCAGGTTTCCGCGTACTGGGTACCCGGCTGGGTGATGAAGATACGAATGCCGATACCCGGGGTGCTCTGCTTCTCCAGCAACTCGGCCAGATACGCTTGGGCAGCTTCGGTAATGGTGATGGCGCTCATGGCAACTCCTCGCAAATATGCCGACAGTTTACGCCAATCGGTACTTGCGGATAAAGCCCTAGTAAATTAGTAGGAATAATTCGCGATAACCGACCCGCCCCTTGCGGAGCGGGTTGCGAGACTCAGAGGTTCTCGTAGCGATTCATGTCCAGCGCGCCCGCCTCGACCGGCTCGGTTTCGCGGATGTACGCCTCGAGATCGTGGAAGTAGCTCCAGAACTGCGGATTGCTGCGGCGCACGCCCCAGCGTTCGACCACCTTGTCGAAGTCCTCGCTACTCTTCGCCGCCTCCAGGGCGCCGACGAAGGCCTCGGCATCCGTCGCCGGCAGATCGAACATGAAGTTCGGATAGCTGGACAGCACGCCGGGGTAGATCGTCAGGGTGTCCAGGCCCGGCTGGTAGCGCAGCGACTCGCCGAGCATGAAGGCGACATTGCTGTGCGCGCGGTTGCGCAGCACGGTATAGACCTCGCGCTTGCCGCTGGACGTACGTATCCGCAGCATGGTCGCCTCGGGGAAGCGCTCGATGACCTTGAGGCCGGCCGCCGGCCGGCTGACCAGGCGACTGAAGGCCTGCTCGGCGTCCTGCAGTTCGCGGTCGATGCCCGGTCGATAGCAGTTGCCGTCCAGGCAGCGGTTGATCGGGTCGGGGCGCGCATTGAGGTCGCCGTAGCGACGCAGCAGTTCTTCGGCGAAGGCCTTCTTCGACTGCTTCTCCGGCAATCCCAGCGCGCTCGGCGTGTCGTCGTCGAAGGCCTGGTAGTCCATCCACATCTTCAGCTTGCCGCTGTTCTGGTACCAGTCGTCGAGCAACGGCTGGCGCGCGTCGACCGGCATCAGGCGGAGGAAGTTCTGCTCGGCGCCGTTGCGGATCAGGTCGAAGTACAGGCGCGTCTGCGCCTGGTGCGAGACGTTGCCGAAGACATCGAAGTTCACCACCAGCCCGTAGTAGGTTCGCTCGAACAGCGGGTAGTCCATCAGCCACAGGGTCTGCGGTACCTCGCCAAGCAGGCCCTTGCGCACCGAGGCGCTGTCGAACTGGCGGAAGATGCTCAGCAGGGCATTGTCGTTGCCGTGCCAGATCGTGTTCCAGGTCGGCGGCGGCGCGTCGGCGTAGACGTCCTGGCGCAGGTCTTCGTACTCGTTGCGCTTGTCCCGGTAGGCGCTCCACAGGCCGAGCAGGTTCTTCAGCTCGTCGATCTGCCCCGGCAAGGCCAGCAGCGGCTCGCTCTGCGCGCGGAAGTTGGCGTCGGTGACGAACAGGTCCTGCTCGGGGTCCTGGAATACCACCCAGAAGTTGTCGCGGATCACGTCGGTGGCGATCTGTCCACGGCAGACCGGCCCGCGGATGAAGGTACGGGTGAAGTACTCGGCGTTGTCCAGCATGAACTGGTAGCGCGCCCGTGGCGGGATCGCAGCGAAGGTGACGAACGGGTTGGCGCGGCTCTGCACGCCGTAGCCGGGAACCTTGTCGGTGTTCCACTGGGTGCCGAAGAACAGCTCCTGGACGCGTTCCAGCTTCTTCGCCGTCAGCGGATAGGTGATGTGCGTCTTGTGGACGATCACGCCCTGGATCGGCCAGAGGCGGTAATAGAAGCTGTTGCCCGGATCGTCGTTGGGACGCCGGGTCGGGATCGGGTCGATCGGCTGGCCGCTGGGCGTGCGTGAACGCACCAGTTGGAAGAAGTGGCCGGGCGCGCCCTGTTCCGGGAAATACAGGTGCGCCAGGAACAGGTGCTCGTAGAGCCAGCGCGAGACCAGGCTCTGCTTGGCCCCAGGCTGGTTGAGGAAACGCTCCCAGCTGGCCACCTGGCGCGCCTCGGCGGCGGTCGGCCGCAACGGCTGCTGGTCGACCGGGGCGCCCGCGGCCAGCCACTTCTGCAAAGTGGCGTATTCGTCGTCGCTCAGCCCGGCCACCGCGAAAGGCATGCCGGAACCTGGGTTCTTGCGGATGAACGCATCGATGCTGGCCGGCGTCGGGCACTGGTTGGCGCGGTTGATCGAAATGTCCAGGCCTTCGGGGATCTTCGCATTCGGCTGCAACGGCTGGCTGTGGCCAAGCTCGAGCATCCGCGCCATCAGTGCGGCCTGGCCGTCCTGCGGTTCGAGCACCGACCAGAAGTCCTTGCGCCGCCAGGCGTCGGCACCGTGCGCATCGAGGTACAGGCGGGTGGTTTCCTGCGCCTTGGTCCGCGTGCCGTCGTAGACCGGCAGTTGGTTGGCGCCGCGCTGCGCGCCCTCGGCGCTGCTCAGGTTGAGCTGGCAGGGCGAATCGTAGCAGGCGTGGCAGGCGACGCACTTGGCGGTAAAGATCGGCTGGACGTCACGGCTATAGGAAATTTCAGCAGCGGAAACAGACTGGATAAAAGACGACAAAACGAAGGCCAACCCAACCAACGGTCTTGGCAACATGAACCACTCCTCACTCGGCGACGGGCGATTCTAGCAAACCCGCCTCTCTGCGCCGCACTTTCACAACGGCGGGCGAACTCGCCCCGGGCCTGAGCCGCCATTTCGCCAGCATTCCACCGGCTTCGGCCGCCACGTATGCTAGCCGGGCTCCCAGGCCCGCCCTGGCGATCAAGGACGATGACTTCGAGGAAACAGGGATATGTTTCGACTCGCCGCGCCCCATCCGCGCCCGTTCGCGTGCGCCCCACGTCCCCTTCTCGCCGCTTTCCGCCTGCTGTCGCCAGGCGGCGCTTCCGTTCGCGCCCGGCGCGGCCTGGTCCATCCTTTCGCCGCCCTGGCGGCCCAACGGAGAACCCGCCCCATGAAACTGCTCGCCGGCAGCTTCGCCGCTCTCTTCCTGAGCCTTTCGGCCCAGGCGGCGGACTGTACTTTCACCCAGCTGGAAATCGTGCCCCAGTTCGGCTCGCCGAACATGTTCGGCGGCGAGGACGAGCACGTCCGCGTGATGTTCAGCAACGAGGATCCCAACGACGACAACCCCGATGCCTTTCCCGAACCGCCGGTCTACCTGGCCGACCGCGACAGCGGCAACGATTGCCGCATAGAGGACGGCGGCATCTGGTCGCGCGGCGGCGTGTTCCTGAGCCAGGACGGCCGGCGCGTGCTGATGCATGAATTCAGCGGCTCCAGCGCCGAGCTGGTGTCCTACGACAGCGCCACCTGCAAGGTGGTGCACCGCGAGGACATCTCCGGCCAGCGCTGGGCGGTGGACAAGGACGGGCTGCGCCTGGGTGAGAAATGCTCGGGCGAATCCGTCGACAGCTGCGCGAAGATCGTGAAGCGTTCGCTCGCGCCGTTCTGCCAGACCGCAAAGAAATGATCCGGGCCGGAGCGCCCCTTATCGACACGCATAGGTGATACATGGACAGTCTCGATCAATGCATCGTCAACGCCTGCAAGAACAGCTGGGACAAGAGCTACCTGGCCGGCACCCCGAACAAGGACAACTGTTCCGGCTTCGTCCAGTCGGTGGCCGCCGAGCTGGGCGTACCGATGCCCCGCGGCAACGCCAACGCCATGGTCGACGGCCTGGAGCAGAGCTGGACCAAGCTCGCCTCCGGCGCCGAGGCCGCGCAGAAGGCGGCCCAGGGCTTCCTGGTGATCGCCGGCCTGAAGGGCCGCACCTACGGGCACGTCGCGGTGGTCATCAGCGGTCCGCTGTATCGGCAGAAGTACCCGATGTGCTGGTGCGGCAGCATCGCCGGAGCGGTCGGCCAGAGCCAGGGCCTGAAGTCGGTCGGCCAGGTGTGGAATCGCACCGACCGCGACCGCCTCAACTACTACGTCTACTCCCTGGCCAGTTGCAGCCTGCCCAGGGCCAGTTGATTCAGGCCGTGCTGCGAATGAGCCAGACTCATTCGCAGCACGATTCCCCACGAGCATCCCGACTCCACTCGCCCGCCCCTTCGCCGCCCGCCTGCGCACTCCGACCTCCGCATTCCGCCCGTATGCTGCGACAAAACGGCGCCTGCGGCTTTTCCGGCCCGCGGATGAACATCTTTCAACTTGAATGAAATTCATGGTCCAGCCACCCCCGGTCGGAAAGCCCCTGCCTTTGTTATGCTTTTCACCTTTCCGCCCACTGACGCCAGGTCCATCCATGTCCAGCCCGCTCACCGATCGCAGCGCCCGCCTGCAAGCCCTCCAGCACGCCCTCAGGGAACGTATCCTGATCCTCGATGGCGGCATGGGCACCATGATCCAGAGCTACAAGCTGGAAGAGGCCGACTACCGCGGCGAGCGCTTCGCCGACTGGCCGAGCGACGTGAAAGGCAACAACGACCTCTTGCTGCTCAGCCGCCCGGACGTGATCCAGGCCATCGAGAAGGCCTACCTCGACGCCGGCGCCGACATCCTCGAGACCAATACCTTCAACGCCACCCAGGTGTCCCAGGCCGACTACGGCATGCAGTCGCTGGCCTACGAACTCAACGTCGAAGGGGCGCGCCTGGCTCGCCAGGTGGCGGACGCGAAGACCGCCGAGACCCCGGACAAGCCGCGCTTCGTCGCCGGCGTGCTCGGCCCGACCAGCCGCACCTGCTCGATTTCCCCGGACGTGAACAACCCCGGCTACCGCAACGTCACCTTCGACGAGCTGGTGGAGAACTACGTCGAGGCGACCCGCGGCCTGATCGAGGGCGGCGCCGACCTGATCCTGATCGAGACCATCTTCGACACCCTCAATGCCAAGGCGGCGATCTTCGCCGTCCAGGGCGTGTTCGAGGAACTCGGCGTGGAGCTGCCGATCATGATCTCCGGGACCATCACCGACGCCTCCGGCCGCACCCTGTCGGGCCAGACCACCGAGGCCTTCTGGAACTCGGTGCGGCATGCCCGGCCGATCTCGGTAGGCCTGAACTGCGCCCTCGGCGCCAAGGAATTGCGGCCGTACATCGAGGAACTGTCGACCAAGGCCGACACCCATGTCTCGGCCCACCCCAACGCCGGCCTGCCGAACGCCTTCGGCGAATACGACGAATCGCCGGCGGAAATGGCGGTGGTGGTCGAGGAATTCGCCGCCGCCGGCTTCCTCAATATCGTCGGCGGCTGCTGCGGCACCACCCCGGCGCACATCGAGGCGATCGCCAAGGCGGTGGCCAAGTACCCGCCGCGGGCCATCCCGGAGATTCCCCGGGCCTGCCGCCTGTCCGGCCTGGAGCCGTTCACCATCGACCGCAGCTCGCTGTTCGTCAACGTCGGCGAGCGCACCAACATCACCGGCTCGGCCAAGTTCGCCCGGCTGATCCGCGAGGAAAACTACGCGGAAGCCCTCGAGGTCGCCCAGCAGCAGGTGGAAGCCGGCGCCCAGGTGATCGACATCAACATGGACGAAGGCATGCTGGACTCGAAGGCGGCCATGGTCACCTTCCTCAACCTGATCGCCTCCGAGCCCGACATCTCGCGCGTGCCGATCATGATCGACTCCTCCAAGTGGGAAGTGATCGAGGCCGGCCTGAAGTGCATCCAGGGCAAGGGCATCGTCAACTCGATCTCGATGAAGGAAGGCGTCGAGGCCTTCAAGCACCATGCCCGCCTGTGCAAGCGCTACGGCGCCGCGGTGGTGGTGATGGCCTTCGACGAGGACGGCCAGGCCGACACCCAGGCGCGCAAGGAAGAAATCTGCAAGCGCTCCTACGACATCCTGGTCGACGAAGTCGGCTTCCCGCCGGAAGACATCATCTTCGACGCGAACATCTTCGCCATCGCCACCGGCATCGAGGAACACAACAACTACGCGGTCGATTTCATCAACGCCTGCGCCTACATCCGCGACCACCTGCCCTACGCCCTCAGCTCGGGCGGGGTGTCCAACGTGTCCTTCTCGTTCCGCGGCAACAACCCGGTACGCGAGGCGATCCACTCGGTGTTCCTCTACTACGCGATCCGCAACGGCCTGACCATGGGCATCGTCAACGCCGGCCAGCTGGAAATCTACGACGAGATTCCGAAAGCGCTGCGCGACCGGGTCGAGGACGTGGTGCTCAACCGCACGCCCGAGGCCACCGAGGCCCTGCTGGCGATCGCCGACGACTACAAGGGCGGCGGCGCGGTCAAGGAGGCCGAGGACGAGGAATGGCGCAGCTACAGCGTCGAGAAGCGCCTCGAGCATGCGCTGGTCAAGGGCATCACCACCTGGATCGTCGAGGACACCGAGGAATGCCGCCAGCAGTGCGCGCGCCCCATCGAGGTCATCGAAGGTCCGCTGATGTCCGGGATGAACGTGGTCGGCGACCTGTTCGGCGCCGGCAAGATGTTCCTCCCGCAGGTGGTCAAGTCCGCGCGAGTGATGAAGCAGGCGGTAGCCCACCTGATTCCCTTCATCGAGGCGGAGAAAGGCGACAAGCCGGAAGCCAAGGGCAAGATCCTGATGGCCACGGTGAAGGGCGACGTGCACGACATCGGCAAGAACATCGTCGGCGTGGTGCTCGGCTGCAACGGCTATGACGTGGTCGACCTCGGCGTGATGGTGCCGGCGGAGAAGATCCTGCAGACCGCCATCGCCGAGAAATGCGACATCATCGGCCTGTCCGGCCTGATCACGCCGTCGCTGGACGAGATGGTCCACGTCGCCAAGGAAATGCAGCGGCAGAATTTCCAGTTGCCGCTGATGATCGGCGGCGCCACCACCTCGAAGGCGCATACCGCGGTGAAGATCGATCCGCAGTACAGCAACGACGCGGTGGTCTACGTCACCGACGCCTCGCGCGCGGTAGGCGTGGCCACCAGCCTGCTGTCCAAGGAGCTGAAGGCCGACTACGTGGCCCGCACCCGCGCCGACTACGCGGTGGTCCGCGAACGCACGGCCAACCGCAGCGCCCGCACCGAGCGGCTGAGCTACGAACAGGCGATCGCCAACAAGCCAGCGTTCGACTGGGCCGGCTACCAGGCGCCGACGCCTTCCTTCACCGGCGTCAGGGTGCTCGACGAGATCGACCTCGCGGTGCTCGCCGAGTACATCGACTGGACGCCGTTCTTCATTTCCTGGGACCTGGCCGGCAAGTACCCGCGCATCCTCACCGACGAGGTGGTCGGCGAGGCCGCCACCTCGTTGTTCAACGACGCCCAGGCGATGCTGAAGAAGCTGATCGACGAGAAGCTGATCAAGGCCCGCGCGGTGTTCGGCTTCTGGCCGGCCAACCAGGTCGAGCACGACGACCTGGAGGTCTACGGCGCCGACGGCGAGACCCTCGCCACCCTGCACCACCTGCGGCAGCAGACGATCAAGCCGGACGGCAAGCCGAACCTGTCGCTGGCCGATTTCGTCGCGCCGAAGGAAAGCGGCGTGCGCGACTACATCGGCGGCTTCATCACCACCGCCGGGATCGGCGCCGAGGAAGTGGCCAAGGCGTACGAAGCCAAGGGCGACGACTACAACAGCATCATGGTCAAGGCGCTCGCCGACCGCCTCGCCGAAGCCTGCGCCGAGTGGCTGCACGAGCGGGTGCGCAAGGAGTACTGGGGCTACGCCCGCGACGAGCACCTCGACAACGAGGCCTTGATCAAGGAGCAATACGTCGGCATCCGCCCGGCACCGGGCTACCCGGCCTGCCCCGACCATACCGAGAAAGGCACCCTGTTCGAACTGCTCGATCCGCAGGGCCTGTCCGGCGTCAGCCTGACCGAGCACTACGCGATGTTCCCGGCCGCGGCGGTCAGCGGTTGGTATTTCGCCCACCCGCAGGCGCAGTACTTCGCGGTCGGCAAGATCGACAAGGACCAGGTGGAACGCTACAGCCAGCGCAAGGGCCAGGAAGCCAGCGTCAGCGAGCGCTGGCTGGCGCCGAACCTTGGCTACGATGACTGACCAGGAAGGCGACGATGAAATTCCTCACTCCCGAGCAGATGGAAAAGCCGCGCAAGCGCCGCCTGCGCAAGAAACTGCGCCTGGGCGAGTTCCAGGAGTTCGGTTTCAGCTTCGAACTGACCTACGACCGTAGCGCCCTCTCCTACGACGATGCGCTGGACCATCTGATCGACTTCGTCGAGGCCCAGGGCTGGGTGTTCGGCGGTGGCGGCTCGCCGGAACAGGCGGAGATCAGCGGCTACCTGTGCCTGGCGCGGGTCGGCAGCCTGGACGAGGCGGACCGGGAAAGCGCCCGCCTGTGGCTGGAAGCCCAACCCTGGTGCAAGACCTTCGAGGTCGGCCCGTTGAGCGACTGCTGGCACAACTTCTTCGAGTGAAACCGGCGCCAGCAGGCGCGAAGCTGCGACCTACACCCGGATCAGGCGCGGTTCATGCCCCGTGTGGGCGAGAAAGGCCAACAGGTCTGCGTAGCGAATGCACTCGGTGGCGGTATTCACCAACGGGTGGAAACCGAGCAACTGGTCCTGGCGAATGGCATCGTCGAGCAACACCTCGACCCTGTGCTGCGGATCGTTGACCAGCGCGAAAGGCGTCACGCAGCCCAGTTCGACGCCGAGGTATTCGCGCAGGCGCTCGACCGAGGCGAACGACAGGCGGCTTTCGCCGATCTGTTCGGCGATGCCCGGCAGGTCGGCCTCCTTGCGCTCGTCGAGCAGCACCAGGTAGTGGCGAGTGCCCTTGCGGTTGCGCAGGAACAGGTTCTTGATGCCCTGGTCGGGCAGTTCGATGCCCTGCGCGTAATATTCCTCGATGGAGGCGATGGCCGGATGCTCGACCCGCTGGCTGTCGATGGCCAGCTCGCGGAGCAACGCCAGAAGCGCCTGCTCGTCCATTTTCGCACTCATGGGACGCGCGCCCTCAGGTGAACTGCGAACCGGAACGGCGCACGAACTTGATCGACCACTTGAAGTTCGGCTTGCGCGTCACGCTGATCGGGCGCCGGGTCACGGTATCGATGGTGATGTTCCAGAACCCGGTGCTGGGCACCTTGATCTTCGCCGGGAAGCGGTCGAAGGCGCCGCCATGGTAGCTATGCCGCCCGCCATTCTTGAAACTGCGGAAATTGGCGTCGTTCATCAGGCGGATATTGCATTGCTGCGAACACTCGATGACCACGATGTCGTCTTCGTTGAGGTGTTCGCGCTGGTGGACGAATTTCATGGAACGGTTCCGTTGCTGCGGTGGAGCGGAGCGCAACGATAGCACGTCGGCGCCGGCCATACCGCCTCAAGACGGGCAATGGTAGGATGCGCGCCCCATGCGTAGCCAAGACCTCCACCAGCGCCTCGCCGATCTCGGCGCCAAGCCCCTGCATTGCGGGAGGATCGTCCGCGCCTGGCTGCAGGGCCGCGCCCTCGATGCCTGCACCGCCCGCCAGCGGGCCGAGGACTTCCTGCCGCTGGGCGTACGCCATGGTCTGCCCCAGGTAGCCGCGGAACTGGAAGGCATCGCCCGCC
>NZ_SCND01000211.1:0-10616 GCF_005503585.1 Pseudomonas sp. 2VD | reverse complement strand
GCGGCCCACAGGACAAGGAACAGCCGCCCCGGCCAGGGTCCGGCGAGTAGCTCCGAGGGGGCGAGTTGCAGCCCCAGCAGGAGCAACGCGGCCGCCGCCACCAGGCCGGCACAGAAACCCTGGCTCAGGCGCTGCAAGAGCCGTACGCGGGCGTCCGGCGCCGAGGCGCGTCGTTGCAGCCACAGGTACAGGCCGCTGGCGCAGAGCAGGCAGGCGCCGAGGCCCATCGCCAGGTGCAGGCCGCGCAACGCGGCGGACCAGCCCGGCCCGAGCCACTGGTACTGGGCGAAATGCAACGGCTGCACGGCGATGAAGGCGCGCAGCCAGAACCCGCGCTGCGCCGAGCTGCGCTCGCCGAGCAGGGCGCCGTCGGCCAGCCGATAGCGGTGCCGCTCGAAGTTCGCGGTACTCGGCAGGCCACGCTGGATACCGGCGATCTCCACGCTGCCGGCGACATCCCCGGCATGGCTGAGGCTCAAACGCTGGGCAACGAAGCCGGGCGCCCGCACGGCATCGCCGGCAAGCAGGCGGTCGAGATCGATGCGGGACGCCAATGGCCGCCCCTCGGCGGCGGGCGGCGGCGGTCCCATCAACTCGACAAACACCCGGTTCGGTTCCTGCGGGTAGGCCACCGGCGCCAGCAGCAGGGTCCCGAGAGCGCCCAGCCCGCTGAGCGCGCCGGTGAAACCGAACAACAGCAGCCAGGGCAGTCCCCAGATGCCGATCAGGCCATGCAGGTCGAACAGCGCCAGGCGCAGCCCGCGGTCCCGCCGCCAACGCCGCAGGTCGCGCCAGCGGCGGCTGTGCAGCAGCACGCCGGCCAGGCACAGCAGCAACAGCGATACGCCGATCAGGCTGACCAGCACCCGCCCGGGGAAGCCGACGAACAGGCTCTTGTGCAGGTTCAGCAGGAGGTCCAGCGCCGGCGTCGGCGGCAGCACCCGGCCACTGGCCGGGTCGAGGTCCAGCCGGCAGTCCAGGCGCGCATCGCAGACGCTGAAGGCGGCATGGCCGGGAGCGGGCAGCAGCAGGGTCGCATCGCCGATGTCGACGCCTTCCTCGCCCGCCCGCTCGAGCAGGCGCTCCAGCGCAAGGGCCTCTCCTCCCGCCTGCGCCGGGGCCCGCAGCCACTCGCGCAGGTCGTCGTGGCCAAGGCTCCAGGCGCCACTGAACAGCACCACGAACAGCAGCACGCCGAACAGCGCGCCGGCGCCACCGTGCAGCGAGAGCAGGAGAGGACGCGCCGCCACTTCAACCGCGCCCCGCCAGCAGCCACAGCGCCAGGCCCAGTGCCAGCAGGCTACCGCCCAGGCGCCAGGCGAGGTTGCCCGGACCACGCGCCAGCAACCCGCCGACAAGCAGCAACAAGCCCACCCCGAGCGCGCCGAAGAGCCCGGCGTAGAGACGCTCGAGCGGGTCGTCCAGGGGCAGCCCGCGAGTCAACAGATAGCCGCTGGCGGTCGCCGCCGCCAGGCTGCCGGCGAGCGCCAGCGGAACCCGCCAGGCCCAGCCGAAGCCCGACCGGCGCGGCATCAGAACGCGCCCCGCAGGCTGACGTTGAAGCTGCGCGGTTCGCCGTAGCGGTTGTTCCAGTTGGGGTTGGACAGGCTCTGGTAGTAGGTCCGGTCGAACAGGTTGTTGACGTTGACCGCCGCCGTCCAGTGCTCGTCGATCTTGTAGCCCAGGCGCATGTTGACCAGTGCGTAGCCGCCCTGGCGCATGCTCACGCCACGGTAGTCGACGCTGTAGTCGCTCTGCGCCTGGAGTCCGCCGCCGACGCTCCAGCGCCGATCCTGCCAGGGCAGGTCGTAGTTGCTCCACAGGCGCAGCAGGTGCCTCGGGGTGAAGGTGGAGTAGCGCGTCCCCGAGTCGTTCTGGCTGTCCTTGAGGTACTCGGTGCTGGTGTAGGTGTAGCCGGCCGAGAGACTCCAGTAGGGCGTCAGGTAGCCGGTGCCTTCCAGCTCGAAGCCCTGGCTGCGCACCTTGCCGCCGCTGATGTAGAACGGATTGTTGGGCGGCCCCGGATGGTCCGGGTCTTCCTGCGGATTGTTCTCCAGGTCGATGCGGAACGCCGCCAGCGACAGGTTCAGGCGGCCGTCGGCCAGTTCGCCCTTGATCCCGGTTTCGTAGGTCTTGCCTTCCACCGGGCTCAACGGCTCGCTGTTCCAGGTCTGGCGATCCGCCTGCGGCTGGTAGACCTCGGCGTAGCTGACATACCACGACCAGTCCCTGGCGAAGTCCCAGATCAGCCCGCCGTAGGGCGTGAACTGGCGACCGGGCTTGAAGCGGGTGGCCGGGGTGTCCTGGTCCCACCAGCTTTCGCGGCCGCCGACCACCAGGGTCAGCGGCTCGGCGAGCTTGATCCGGCCCAGGGCATAGAGGCCTTTCTGGGTGGTGGTGGTGGTGCCCGGCGAAGTGTACTGGCCGATCTGCGGGCGCGGCACGCCGTGCGGGTCCCAGCGGTAGACATTGACCGGGGTGTTCGGCAGGTTGAGGAAGCGTGCGGTGTCCTGGCGGGTCTCGCCCTGGGCGTAGGTGACCCCACCGAGCAGTTCGTGGGTCAGGCCGAACAGTCGCACCGGCCCATTGAGGTTGGCGTCGAGGCTGCGCTGGATGCTCTTGAACTTGTAGGCGGCGCCCATCAGTTGGCCGCCGTCGCCGGTCTGCGGGTCGATGGCGCCGAAGGAGCCGGCGTAACGCAGGCGCGAATCGGCTTCCTGGTATTCGGCGCTGACCTTGCCTTTCCAGCCGCCGCCCAGTTGCTGTTCGAGGGAGCCGAAGGCGCGGTAGGTGTCCCACTTGAAGCGGTCCCAGTCGACATCGAGGTAGGTGTCGCGGGACAGCCCGAGATTGGACCCATCCTTGGCCATCGGTACCCCGGCCATGTTGGTGATCGAGTCGATGTGCTGGTATTGCGCACCGACCGTGAGCAGGGTGTCGGGGCTCAGGTCGAACTCGGTCACCCCGTAGAGCAGGCGGGTGCCCTGGTCGGCCACGTCGTAGAAGTAGTCGCGGTCCTCGTAGGCGGCCACCGCTCGGCCGCGCACGTTGCCGCTGGCGCTCAGCGGGCCGCCGACGTCGACCTCGGCGCGGTAGCGGTCCCAGCGCCCGGCGCTGAGGGTGGTGCTGGCGGCGAACTCGCGCTGCGGCCGCTTGCGCACCAGGTTGACGGTGGCCGCCGGGTTGCCGGTGCCATGCAGCAGTCCGTTGGAGCCGCGGAGGATCTCGACCCGCTCGTAGATCGCCATGTCCTGCGGCGAACTGGCGGTATTGCCGAGCAGTGCCGGCACCCCGTCCAGCTCGAAGGAGTCGACCTTGAAGCCGCGCACGTAGTAGGCGGTGGTCAGCAGCTGGAACGGCTGCACGGTGACCCCGGTGGCCTGCTGCATGGCTTCGTCGAGGCTGAACAGGTTCTGCTGTTCGAGGCGCTCATGGTCGATGACACTGGCGGACTGCGGCAGCTCACGCGGCTTGAGCGGCACCTTGCCCAGGGTAGTCACCCCCGGCGGCTGGGTGGCAGACGTGCTTTCTCCGCTGATCACCATGTCCGGCAGTTCCGTCTCGCCGTCCTTGCGCGCGTCGGCCACGGCCGCCGCCAGCGGACTCAGCGCCAGCAGCAGCCCCAGGCACAACGGGGTGTGCCGATTGCGGGCGATGCCCTGGCGTCCCTTGATCACCTTCGTCTCCGTTTTCATCGTTCGAACAGCCTCGGGGGATATACGATTTGATAATGCTTATCATTATGAAGAAATCGTCTCCGGGGCTTTTTCGATTGCCGGTCTTTCTCTATCGATCCACGACCGTCGCGGAACTTTCCTCGCCCGCCAGCCCGACGAAACCGGCATACCAGTCGTCCCGGACGAGCAGATCGGCGTGACGTCCGCTGAGGCGCAGGCGCCCCTCCTCCAGCAGCAGTACCTGGTCGGCCTGACGCGCCAGCGCCGGGCGGTGGGTCACTACCAGCAGGGTGCGCCGGCCGCGCAACCCGAGCAGGCTGCGCAGCACCTGCGCCTCGCTGGCGGCGTCGAGGCTGGCGGTGGGCTCGTCGAGCAGCAGCAACGGCGCCGTCGAGAGCAGCCCGCGAGCCAGGCACAGGCGTTGCCGCTGGCCGCCGGACAGCAGCGCGCCGCCGGGGCCGACATCGCTGTCCCAGCCCTGCGGCCAGGCCTCGATCTCTTCCAGCAGGCCAACCGCCCGCGCCGCCTCGCGCAGCGCTTCGAGATCAGCGTCCGCTCGCGCCATGCGCAGGTTCCAGGCAACGCTGCCGCGGAACAGGCCGTTGTCCTGGAACACCAGGTTGCGACTGGCGGCGAGGGTCGTTTCGCTCAACCGACGGATATCCACGCCACCCAGCAGGACATGCCCGGCATCGACGTCGTAGAGCCGCCCGAGTAGCGCCAGCAGGCTGCTCTTGCCGGCCCCGGAGGGTCCGACGAGGACGTTCAGCGAACCCGGCTCCAGCCTCAGGGAAATGTCCTCGAGCAAGGCGCGGCCATCTTCCAGGCGCAATTCCACGGCCTCGGCCGCCAGGCTGGCGTCGTGCGGCCGCTCGCCCGGCTCGGGGCTGCGCAGCGGAGCCAGGGCGAAAACCCGCAGCAGGGTGTCCAGCGCCTGCCAGGCGCCGCGCAACGCCTGGTCGAGATGGGTGAGCTGGGCCAGCGGCTCGATGAAGCGCACCAGCAGCACCAGCACGGCCACCAGTCGCGCGCCGTCCAGCCATTGCCGCTCCACCGCCCAGGCGCCGCCGAGCAGGGCGAAGGCGAACGCCGCCTGCACCGCCAGGGCGAAGCCAAGGCCGCTGGGCAGGCTGCGCCGCAACAGTTCCAGGGTGCTGCGGTGGAGACTGCGCAAGGCCTCTTCCAGCCCCTGGCGGGCGACGCTTTCGCGCTGCGCCGCGCGCAGCAGCGGCTGGCGTTCGGCGAACGCCTGCAACTGCCGTGCGACGTCGCGCTCGGCGGCCAGCCGGGCATCCTCCGCCGCCAGATTGCGCCGCCCGCTCCAGCGCAACAGCGCGGCGAGGAAGGCACCAGCAAGGAGCAGGCCGAGGGCGATGGACGGGTCGATCAGGAACAGCCCGAGGATCACCCCGAGCGGCGTCACCAACGCGGCGATCAGCGGCCCCAGCAGGTGCGCCGGAATGCCCATCGCCTGCATCACCGGGCCGCGCAGCAGGCCTTCGGCCGGCGCGACCCGGCGCAGCGCCGGCGGCGCCAGGCGCGGCAAGCGCGCCACCAGGCTGCGCACCAGTCCAGCCGCCAGCGAGCCGCCGGCGGCGAAACCGCGACGCAGGGCCAGGTACTGCAACAGCGCATACGCCAGGCTCAAGCCGAGCAACGCGGCGACCCAGCGCCAGGGCAACGCGCCTTCGGCGAACCAGGCCTCGACCAACGGCACCAGCAATACGCCGCAAGCGGCGTCCAGCAGCGCCGCCAGGACCGCCCAAGCGCTCGCCCGGCGCAACGCGGCACGGCAGTCTTCGGGCAGCGCACGCATTCGTTCGAACAGGGTCATGCCGCCACCTCCGCGCCGTTCTGTTCACGCCACAAGCGCGCATAGGCGCCGTCCGCCGCCAACAGCGCCGCGTGCTCGCCGCGTTCGACCAGACGGCCAGCGACCAGCACCAGGATCAGGTCGGCATCGCTGACTTCGGCCAGACGATGGGCGACGATCACCCGGGTCCGGCCGCCGCCACGCTCGCGCAGGTTGTGCAGGACCTGCCGGGCGGTCTGCGGATCCAGCGCCGAGGTCGGCTCGTCGAGCAGCAACAGGCGCGCCGGCGATAGCAGCGCACGGGCCAGGGCCAGTCGTTGCAGTTCGCCGCCGGACAGTTGCAGGTCGCGTCCCGGCACGCTGTCGTAGCCACGCGGCAGGGCCATGATGCGCTCGTCGAGGCAGGCGTCACGGGCCGCCTGGCGAATCTCCTGGAGATCGGCATCGGGGCGGAACAGGGCGATGTTGTCGGCCAGGGATATCTCCAGCGCCGCCGCCTGCTGGCCGACCAGCGCGATATGCCGATGGCGCACGGCATCGGGCATGTCCTTCAGTGCCAGGCCGCCAACCTCCAGTTCGCCGCGCTGCGCGTCCATGTAGCGCGCCAGCAGGTGCAGCAGGGTGCTCTTGCCGGAGCCCGAGGGGCCGACCAGGGCCACCAGGCTGCCATCCTCCAGCTCCAGATCGATATCGGCCAGGACCTCCACGCCTTCATAGGCATGGCCCAGGCCGTGCAGCGCCACCGCGCCATCGACCGGCTCGCGGGTCGAGCGGCCCTCGGCCAGCGGCGCCTGGTCGAACACCTGCTGCAGGCGCTCGGCGGCGGCGCGCGCGCCCAGCAGCGCGTCGCCGCCGTGGCCGAGCGCCTGCACCGGGGCGGCCAGGGCCCGCAGCAGGAGCAGGAAGGCGCAGGCCTGGCCGAGCGCCAGCGGCACGCCGAGGGCATCCAGGACCAGCGCGCCGAGCAGGACCCATGCCAGCAGCCAAGGCGTCGACAACTGCACGTAGACCAGCGCGGCGAGGTGGCCGACCCGCTTCACCCAGGCGCCGAACGCTTCGCCGAAGGCCGCCGCCGACGCCTCGGCGCCCTGTTGTATGCCGGCGCCGGGGTACTGTCGGGCCAGCAGCAGGTTGTGGGCGAATTCGCCATAGTCCGCCGAGAGCCTTTCCAGCGCGGCGTTGCGCCGCAGCACCAGGTCGCGGTAGCGCGCCGAGCGCAGCAGCAGGAAGCCGGCGGCGGCCAGCACCAGCGGCAGCAGGCAGAACAGCAGCAGCCAGGGGTGCAGCCAGGCCAGCCAGAGCAACGCGACGAGCGGCACCACCAACAGGTTGCTGAGATCGTTGGGAGCGTGCGCGATCAGTTGGTGCAGGGACCGCACGTCCTGCTCCACGAGGCGCGCCACGCCGTCCGGGCCCTGGCGACCGAACCAGTCCAGCGGCAGCCGTTGCAGGTGCGCCAGCAGGCGCAGGCGCAGGTCGTTGCAGAGGTCCGCGTCGACCCGGTGGGCCAGGTGCGCGGCCAGCGCCTGGCAGCCCAGCCAGGCCAGCACCGCCAGCAGCACCAGGGCCAGCAGGGCCGGCTGCGCCTGGCCGCGCGCCAGCGGCTCGGCGAGCCAGGCGAGAAGCATCCAGGGCAACAGCGAGCAGAGCCCGGCCAGGGCCTGCAACCCCATGGCCACCGCCAGCCGCCAGCGATAGGTGCGCAGCAGGCGCCACAGCACCGGGGTCACGAGGCTTGCTCCAGCACCTGTTCCAGGCTCGCCGGCGCCAGCGACGCCGGCGGCGCCTCGGGGAAGCCAAGGCGCTCGCCGATCCTCTGCCACAGGGCGGCGACCTCCAGGCTGCGCTGGTTGCGCCGGCGCACCTCGTCGCCGTCGGCGAGCAGCGCCAGCGCCTCGGCCGCCGCCGCCGGCCACAGGCGCTGGTGCACCTGGGCCCAGCTGCACGGTTCGGCATACCAGAGCTGGGCGCTGGGCAGCGGTTCGCCGGCTATCTCGTCGAACAGCGCGAACAGGCCGTCGTCATCCTCTGCCGGTACCGCCACCGCAGGCGTCCACAACAACGGGCCATGGGGGCTGAGCAGGCTCAGCGTGCCGCGATCGGTGGTCAGGCTGACGCGCTGCAACAAGGTCATGCGCCCGTCGTCGGCGGCCGCCAGTTCGTTGAGCACGTGCAGGCTCAACGGCACTTCCGCCAACACCAGGGACAGCCCGCGCATCGCCGACAGGTCATTCGAGGGCGACTCCAGCGACCAGGGGCCGACGCCCTCCAGCAACGCGGCGAGGATGTCCAGGGTGGCGAAGCCGACCTGCACCCCGCAGGCCGCGTCCAGGTGGCG
Source organism: Pseudomonas sp. 2VD (assembly GCF_005503585.1). Taxonomy (NCBI): domain Bacteria; kingdom Pseudomonadati; phylum Pseudomonadota; class Gammaproteobacteria; order Pseudomonadales; family Pseudomonadaceae; genus Pseudomonas; species Pseudomonas sp. 2VD. The sequence goes on along the minus strand of NZ_SCND01000211.1, from coordinate 2,788 downwards.
GATGCCGCGCCGGTGGTGCAACTGGCGGCCCAGTTCGATGAAACGCGCCACCGCCGGCAACTGCGGATAGAAGGTGTTGAGCAGGCAGCGCCGGCCCAGGCGCTCGGCGCTGCGCAGCAGGTCCTGCCATTCGCGCGGCAGCAACGGATGCTCGATCAGCACGTCGATGCCACGCGCCATCAGCGCCTCGGCCAGCGCCGGGCCCTGCTCGCCGCGTGCCGCGCCGCCGACCGCGACGCAGGCCAGGCGGACATCGTCGGGCAACGCCTCGACCTCGCACCAGGTCTCCACCCCGAGGCGCTCGGCCAACGCCCGCGAACGCCGGCTGCCCTGGCCAAGGATGCCGCGCAGGACGAAGCGCGGATCGGCGGCGACGCCGGCGGCATAGAACTGGCCGAACCGGGAACCGGCGACCACCACGGAACGGACGTCGCTCATCGGCTCGCCTCCTCTGGCATGGGTTTCGACAAGGATTGCGCCAGGGCTTCGCCCAGGCAGTCGAAGTGCCCGCCGGGCACCTCGTGGATGCCGCACGCGCCGAGCGCGGCGGCCCGCCATTGGGTCTCCAGGGCCTCGGCGTAGCGCGGCACCAATGGGTTGCCGGCGTCCGGCACGAACAGCCGCAGCGCGCCGACGTAGGGCTCCGGCGCCGCGGCCTGGCTGGCACGCACCGAGTGACAGAACAGCCGGTAGAGGGTGTCGCGTTCGACGCTGGCGGCGTCGGCGCTACCGCTGGCCGCCTGTAGCACGCGGCCGCGCAGGGCGACGAGATCGGCCAGGCCCGGTAGCTCCGCCAGCGCCTCGGCGGCAAGTCCTTGCGGCGTCCGCGCCAGCGCCGCCTGCACCACCTGGCCGAGACATTCCGGCGCGGGGAAGCCGAGCGCCGCGGTATCCAGTCCGAGGGTCGCGGCGAAGCTGAACAACAGTAGGCGCTCGTCGTCCACCCGGTAGGGAATCCGGTAGCTGGAGACGATATCCAGCTGGCGCACGCGCACCCCGCGCTGGACCAGGGACTTGGCGGTCTCCAGGGCGACCAGCCCGCCGGAGCAGTAGCCGAGCAGGTCAACCTCGCGCAGCCCGGCGCCATGGAGCGCCTCGGCGTAGCGGCGGCCGAGACAGGCGTTGAGATGCTCGGCGGGGATCGCCAGGTAGGCGTCGCTGTCATGCACGGCCAGCCCCAGCAACGGCCGCCCCTCACCCAGGGCGCGAAGCAGCGGGCGGTACGGCAGCAGCGTGCCGAGGCCTTCGTGGACCAGCACCCTCGGCACGCCCTCGCCGGGCACCAGGCGCACCAGCGGGTCGAGCGCCACCGCGCCCTCGGCGAGCGGTGCGCGCGACACGCCGGCCGGCGCCGGGGCGACGCCGCGCGCCGTGGCCAGGGCTGGGCCACGGCCCTCTTCCGGCGCGCTGCGCAGGCGTTCGGCCAGGCCGCGCGGCGTCGGCTGGCTGAGCGCCCAGCGCAGCAGGCGATCGAACGGATGCCGGCGGGCGCTTTCCAGTCGTTCGCGCAAACGGGCGATCAACTGGGCGATCAACAGCGAGTCGCCGCCAGCCCCGAAGAAGTCTTGCTCGACGCCCAGCGACGGGTTGTCCAGCACCTCCCGCCAGAGTGCCAGCAGCGCATTCTCCAGTTCGTCGGCCGGTGCCTGCGCGACGCCATGCCGAAGGTCCGCCTGGGGCTGGCGGGCAAAGCCGGTCAGGGCCTTGCGGTCGATCTTGCCGTTGCCGGTGACCGGCAGGCGTTCGAGCACGCGCAACTGCGCCGGGAGCATGTAGCGCGGCACCCGCGCTTCGACGAAGGCCAGCAGCTCGGCCGGCTCCAGGCGGGCGCGGTCGGTCTTGCAGCGAGCCAGCAGGACATCGTAGCCAAGCAGGTCGAGAGCGCTGCCCGGCGGCACCACCCCGCAAGCCAGGTCGCCACCCTGTGCCGCCAGCCACTCCAGCCATTGCCCGGTGTGGACGAACAGTTGGCGGCGCTCGTCGCGGAGGTCGCGCGGGTTTTCCATCATCAGGCTCTGGCTGACGCTGATCTCGTTGTGCTCGCGCGTCAGTTCCTGGATCACCAGCCAGGCGTCGGCGCTCAGCAGCTCGCGCAGGCCGGCCAGCAGCGCCGGGGTGTCCAGCGCGTTGTTCAAGGCCCCGGAGCTGAGCAGGATATCCACCGAGTGCGGCGCCACGCCCTGGTCGAGAAGATCGCCGTTCATGTCGAAGCGGCCGAAGCGTACCCACGGCTGGTCGGCGAAGCGCTCGCGGGCGGCGGCGAGGAAGTAGCTGGAAACGTCGGTGAACAGGTAGTCCACCTCCGTCCCTCGCTGCACCAGCGGCGCCAACCGGGCGATCACCGCGCGGCTGGCGGCGGCGGTGCCGGCGCCAAGCTCCAGCAGGCGCCAGCGCCGTTGCGGCTGGCGCTCGACGATGGCGGCGATGGCCTCGGCCATCGCCTCGTGCAGCGCCAGGGCATGCAGGCCCTGGCTGTACATGGCCTCGGCGATGCGCGCCGAGCCCTGCGGGAACATCAGCGCCGCCGGGCTGATCCGCCCGGCCAGTTGCTCGCCGAGGGATTGCGCGCTGTCACGCAGGTAGGCGACCAGCTCGGCCGGCCAGAGCGCCGCCGGCGCGCAGCCGGCGAACGCCGTCCAGGCGTCCTCCGGACTCTGCGCGGGACGCTCGGCGCAGCCCAGCCAGCCCTCGCCCTCGGCGCGCAGGTAGCCGCCCTCCTCCAGCTGGCGCAACCAGTGGCGCAGCAGGCGCTGGCGCGCCTCGGCGATACCCAGGCGCTGGCACAGGG
>NZ_SCND01000210.1:0-10624 GCF_005503585.1 Pseudomonas sp. 2VD | reverse complement strand
CCGCGAGCGCGAGGTGAGCTTCAGGGTCCAGGGCCGGCGCTACCGCGACGCGGAACAGGGGGCCTGGGTCCTCGACGGCCTCGCCCTGCGCATGGCCGGCGGTGAGTCGGTCGCCATCGTCGGCCCCGCGGGCTGCGGCAAGTGCACCCTGCTCAACGTCCTGCTGGGCATCCTCCCGCCAGTGGAGGGACAGATCCGCATGGCCGGCCTGGACCTTGCGCAACTGGGCCTGGACGGCCTGCGCGAACTGGTCGGCACGGTGCTGCAGGACGACGTGCTGTTCGCCGGTTCGCTCAGCGACAACATCAGTTTCTTCGACCCGCAGCCGGACATGCCCTGGCTGCTGCAGTGCGCGCAGATGGCTGCCATCCACGATGACATCCAGGCCATGCCGATGGGCTACAACACCCTGGTCGGCGACATGGGCACGGTGCTCTCCGGCGGCCAGAAGCAGCGGGTGATGCTGGCCCGGGCGCTGTACAAGAAGCCGCGCATCCTGTTCCTCGACGAAGCCACCAGCCACCTCGACGTACACTGCGAACAGCGGGTCAACGCCGCCATTCGCGCGCTGCGCATCACCCGCGTCATGGTCGCCCATCGGCCCGAGACCATCGCCTCGGCGGACCGCGTGATAGTCCTCGGCCAGGGCAAGGTAAGCCTCGACGAAAGCACCGCGCGCCTGGCCGAACGCCAGGCCGCCGCGGCGCGGGAGCAGGCCTGATGCGTGCCCTCGCCGGCCTGTTGTGCGGCCTGCTCGGCCTGGTTCCCGGCGCCGCCGCCTACGAGCCGGACGTGTTCGGCACCGCCGGCCAGGTCGCCGGCCAGGCGGTCTACGACCTCGGCGGCAGCGGTTTGCCCTGCCGCGGCGGGCCGCCACCGACCGAGCTGAGCCTGGAGGAAGCCATCGAGCGGATCCTCTGCCACGACCCGCAGACCCGCCTCGCCTGGGCCAATGCCAAGGCCCAGGCGGCCCAGGTCGGGATCGGCAAGTCCGCCTACCTGCCGCGCCTGGACGGCCGTCTCGACGCCAGTCGCGGCTACAGCGACATGGATTATCGCGATGCCCCCTACCTCTCCGGCGACGGCCATCGCCACCGGCGCGGCGCCAGCCTCCAATTGAGCTGGGTGCTGTTCGACTTCGGCCGCCGCAGCGCCGCCCTGCGCAACGACCAGCAGTTGCTGCTGGCGGCCAACGCCAGCCAGGACGCGACCCTGCAGAACACCTTCGCCCTCGCCGCCCAGGCCTACTACGACGCCCTCGCCGCCCAGCGCAGCCTGGCCGCCTCGCGGCAGGTCGCGGAGCTGGCGGCGCAGAACCTGGAAGCCGCCGACGCCAAGTACCGGGCCGGCGCCGCCGCCCTTTCCGATCGCCTGCAGGCGCAGACCGCGCTGTCCCAGGCGAGCCTCGCCCTGGTCCGCGACGAAGGCGCCCTGAGCAACGCCCTCGGCGTCATCGCCCTGCGCATGGGCCTGGCGCCGGATACCCCGCTGCGCCTCTCCGGCGAGCTGGAGGCGCAACCCGACACCGGCTTCGTCAAGGCCATCGACGAGATGCTCGCCGAAGCCCGCCGCGAGCATCCGGCGCTGCTCGCCGCCCAGGCGCGGCTGAAGGCCGCCGCCGCCTCGGTGGAGGAAAGCCGCGCCGCCGGCCGGCCGAGCCTGGCGCTGAGCGCCAACCTGGCACGCAGCCATAGCGACCAGGCGATGGCCTTCAACGGCGATACCCGCGAACGCGACCGCAGCATCGGCCTGCAACTGAACATCCCGTTGTTCGAAGGCTTCGAACGCACCTACCAGGTCCGCAACGCCCTGGCCCGCCGCGAGGCCAGCGAAGCGGAGCTGGCCGACACCGAGCAGCAGGTTTCGCTGGAGGTGTGGAACAACTACCAGTCGCTCAGCGTCGAGACCCGCAGCCTGGCGCGCACCCGCGAACTGGTCGAACAGTCGCGGCAAAGCCTGGAGGTGGTGCAGGGCCGCTACCGCTCAGGGGTCGGCAGCATGATCGAGCTGCTCAACGCCCTGACCGCCTACGCCAGCGCCGAGGACCAGCACATCCGCGCCCTCGGCAACTGGCAGACCTCGCGCCTGCGACTGGCGGCCAGCCTCGGTCGCCTGGGCTTCTGGAGCCTGCGCTGAAAAGCCCGGGAAGCGCCGCCGCCCTCTACCTCTCGCGCTTGTCCGGCTGGCCGCCATCGCGCAGGATGCACCCAGCCCCCGCGACGAGAGACCGCATGATCGACGACATCCGCTACCTGATCGTATTCGCCAAGATCGCCGAGACCGGCTCCGTCTCCGGCGGCGCCGAGGCGCTGGGCCTGAGCGCCGCGACCGCCAGCCTGCACCTGTCCAGGCTGGAACGGAACCTGGGCCGTGCGCTGCTCTACCGCAACAGCCGCAAGCTGTCGCTGACCCAGGACGGCACGCAGTTGCTGGACACCGCCCGCTCCATGCTGGAACTCTACGAGAAGGGCTTCATCGAGTTCCGCCAGCGCGCCGTCTCGACCCGCAACAGCCTGCGCATCTCGATGCCCGCGGTGTTCGTCAACGGCGACTTCACCCGTCACCTGGCAGCCTTCATCGAGGAGCATCCCGACCTCGACCTCGGCATCGCCTGCGACGACAGCCGCCACGACATCATCGGCGACGGCATCGACATCGCCTTCCGCATCGGCGACCTGCCGGACAGCTCGCTGAAGGCCCGTCACCTGTTCCTGCTGCCGCGCCAGGTAGTGGCGGCGCCGGCATTCCTGGCCCGGCACGCGCCGCTGGAACACCCGCGCGACCTGCAGCGGCTGGAATGGATCGGGCTCGGCATGCGCCCCGACAGCCGGCTATTCCGTCATGCGCGGGACGACGAGGAGGTACGCGTCGACTACACCCCGCGGGTGCGCGTCGACAGCGTCGAAGCCTCCTGCCGCCTGGCCCGCCTCGGCGTCGGCCTGGCCGCGCCGCCGACCTACCTGAGCGACGAGCCGATCCGCCGCGGCGAGTTGCGCGCGGTGCTGCCGGAATGGCGCCTGGAGCCGTTGAAGGTGTATGCGGTGTGGCCGCCCAACGTACCCGCCAGCAGCATCGCCTATACCCTCATCAATCGCCTCTACGAGGCCTTCAATCCAGGCTAGCGGCGAGCTGCAGGTAGAGCATGTAGCCGGCGGTCAGCACCAGGGTGCCGCCCATCGCCCGATTGAACAGGCGCACCCGCCGGGGGCTGTCGAGCAGCAGCGCCACGCGGTCACCGAGCAGCGCCCAGGCGGCCAGCGAGAGGTAGCAGACCACCAGGTAGATGGCCATGAAGACCAGTAGCGGCGCGTGCGTGCTCGGGCTGGCGAACAAGGCCACGCCGGAAGCGCAGGCGATCCAGGCCTTGGGATTGAGCCATTGCAGGAGCACGCCCTGGAAGAACCCGGGGACCCCGTTTTCCTCCAGGGCCAGGCGTGGATCCGCGGTGGCGATGCGGTAGCCCACATGAGCGATGAACGCCGCGCCGGCCATCCCCAGGTAGTCGAAGAAGCGCGGGTAGGCCTCGATCGCGCGGACGAACCAGAAGCCGACGAAGGCCAGCAGCAGGACGAAGCCGAGGGTGGCGCCGGTGACGAACGGCAGGGTCCGGCGGAAACCATGGTTGGCGCCGGAAGCGACGATGGTCAGGTTCACCGGACCGGGGGAAATCGACAGGCTCAGGGAGAACGCGCCCATGGCGAGCAGCAGGGCTAGCGGCATGGGTCGAACTCCCCGGTCGGGTTGCGGGCTGGCTGGTGCGGGGCGGGCATGGGTTTCCTCCGTAGGCTCCTGGCGGGGCGCGACCGAACGGGTTGCGCCGCTGCCCGGAACGCTACAGGGAAAGCCCACCGGCATTAACGGGGCAAGGCTCAAGGCTGGTTTTGATTTTCCGCGCTTGACGACTGCGCCGGCCGCCGGCGCACCTCAGTCGTCCGCCTGGCCCGGCATGCGGATGCCATGCCGGCGCACCCGCCGATACAGGGTCGCTCGCGAGATACCCAGTTCCCGCGCCGCGGCCATGGGTTTCCAGCGATGCCGCACGAGGGCGTCGAGCAGGGCGTCGCGCTCCGGACCGCCGCCGCTCTCGCACGCACTGGCCGGTGTCCGGCCTTCGCCACGCAGCTCTGCCGGAAGGTCGGCGAGTTGCAGGGTGGCGCCGCCGCACAGCGCGCAGGCGTAGCGCAACACATGCCGCAACTGGCGGACATTGCCCGGCCAGCGATAGCCGAGCAGGCATTCCAGGGCTGCCTCGCCGAGTTCGATGCGTACGCCGCAGTGCGCGGTTTCCTCGTCGAGGATGCGCCGGATCAGCGCCAGCCGGTCGCTGCGTTCGCGTAGCGGCGGCAGTTCGAAGCGGGCGCCGCCGAGGCGGAAGTAGAGATCCTCGCGGAAGCCGCCGGCCGCCACCAGCGCCGCCAGGTCGCGGTGGGTGGCGCAGATCACCTGGATATCCACAGCCTGCCGGCGCGCAGCCCCCAGCGGCGCCACCTCGCCCTCGGCCAGCACGCGCAGCAGGCGGGTCTGCAGGCCCAGCGGCATGTCACCGATCTCGTCGAGGAACAGGGTACCGCCATCGGCCTGCTGCAGCAGGCCGCGCATCCCTTTCGCCGCCGCGCCGGTAAAGGCTCCGCCAACGTAGCCGAACAGCTCGCTCTCGATCAGGCTTTCGGGAATCGCCGCGCAGTTGAGCGCGACGAAGGGTTTGTCGCGACGGGCGCTGGCCTGGTGCAACTGGCGGGCGAAAACCTCCTTGCCGGCGCCGGTCTCGCCCTGGATCAGCACCGGCAGGTTGCGGTCCTTGACCCGCACCGCCAGGCGCAGGCTTTCGGCGATGCGCGGGTCGAGCGCAGCGTCGTCGGGCACCTCGCGCTCCAGCCGCCGCGCCTTGGCCCGCGGCGCGCTGAGACGCACGTGCAGCTCGCCGGCCTGGCCGCGCAGCAGGCACGGGGCCTGGTCGGCGGCGGCGTGCAGGACGTCGAGGTCGAACACCTCGCCGATGTGGCTCGGCACCTGCCCCAGGCGCTGCCGCAGGTAGTGCCGCGCCGCCGGGTTCAACGCCAGCAGGCGCCCATCGGCGTCCCAGGCGAACAGGTAGTCCGGCTGGCTGTCGACGTAGCCCGGCGCACGGTGCGCGCGCAGCACCCAATGGCCCTGGGCGCTGTGCATGAAGAAGGCGTTCTCGATCTCCCGCGCGCTCTGCGCCACCATCTGCCGGATCAGATGCTGGCTACGGCGGTCGTCCGGCGATTGCACGGCGGAAACGTCGAGCACACCGAGCAACTCGCCCTGCGGATCGAAGACCGGCGCCGCGGAACAGGTCAGGTCGATGAAGGCGGCGCGGAAGTGATCGCGCTTGTGCACCGTCACCGCAGTCCTGTCGGTGAGTACGGCGGCCACCCCGCAGGTGCCCTCCTCGCCTTCCGACCAGCAGGTGCCGAGGTACAGCCCGGCCTTGCGGCAGTCGTTGCGGATGGTCGACTCGACACGGTAGTCGATGGTCCGCCCCTGGGCATCGGTGAGCAGTACGCAGTAGTCGGCATCGCGCACCCGTCCATGCAGTCGCGCCACCTCTTCGCTGGCGATGCGCAGGAACAGTTCGGAACGCTCGCGACATTCGTCGAGGAGGGTCTGCGAGAGAATCCGCGGCCCTTGCAGGGACCCCGGGTCGAGACGGTGCAGCTCCATGGAGCGGCGCCAGGAGTCGAGGATCGGCGTCGGCACCGGCGCCTGCGGCAGGCGCGCGGCGTTCCTCAGGACACGGCTGACACAGTCCACATGGTCCTTCGAGTGTGCGGAAAGCATGGGGCCTCCGTTGCTCGGCATCTTGTTGTTGTGCCGCCCATTAAGCGCCCATCGGCGACCCTCGACAAGCGCCGGGCCGCCACAGCCGACGACTGAGACGGAGCGTCTCAGCGTCTCGCCGGGAACCCGTGCGCGATGACATGGGTTGTCTCGCCGGACGTCGCCCCGGCGGTCGCCGGCCTTCCCATGCCGGCGCTCTACGACGGGCCTTCCGGCCGCCACGCCGCAACCTGGCATCGGCCTTGCTCCAGCCACGGCGACGGCAGGGCGGACTGTCCGCTCCTCCCAACGCCCTGCCGCATACACCTACAAGAACAATCAGAGGTGAAGCATGCACGCTACGTCGTCCGACGATTTCTCCCTGTCTTCCCGGGTCGCGCTGGTGACCGGCGCCGGACTCGGCATCGGCCGGGGCATCGCCCTCGCCCTGGCGCGCGCCGGCGCCGACGTGGCGGTGGCCGACCTCAATCCGCAGGTCGCCGAGGAAACCGCCGCCGCGATCCGCAGCCTCGGTCGCCGCAGCCTGGCCCTTGGGGTCGACGTCAGCGACGGCGACAGCGTCCGGGCGATGGTCGAGCGGGTCGCCACGGAGTTCGGCCGGCTCGACGTGGCGGTGAACAATGCCGGGGTGATCAGCATCCGCAAGGTCGCCGAACTCAGCCTCGCCGACTGGGACCGGGTGATGAACGTCAACGCCCGCGGCGTGTTCCTCTGCTGCCAGGCCGAACTGCCGCTGATGCAGGCGCAGCGCTGGGGGCGGATCGTCAACCTGTCATCGATCGCCGGCAAGGTCGGTCTCCCAGACCTCGCCCACTACTGTGCCTCGAAGTTTGCCGTGATCGGTTTCAGCAATGCCCTGGCCAAGGAGGTCGCGCGCGACGGGGTGACGGTCAACGCGCTCTGCCCGGGAATCGTCGGCACCGGAATGTGGCGCGGCGAGGACGGCTTGTCGGGCCGCTGGCGGCAGGCCGGCGAAAGCGAGGCGCAGTCCTGGGAACGCCACCAGGCCAGCCTGCTGCCCCAGGGTGAAGCGCAGACCGTCGAAGACATGGGCCAGCTCGTCGTCTACCTGGCCTGCGCGCCGCACGTCACCGGCCAGGCCATCGCCGTCGACGGCGGATTCTCGCTATGACCCCGCCCTCGCCGATCGTCGGCATCATCGCCAACCCGGCCTCCGGTCGCGACCTGCGTCGCCTCACCGCCCATGCCGGGCTGCACTCCAGCACCGACAAGGCATCGGTGGTGCAACGCCTGCTCGCCGCCTTCGGCGCCACCGGCATCCGCCATGCGTTGCTGCCGCCGGACATGACCGGCATCGCCGCCGCCGTGCTCCGGGCCAGCCAGACCCGCCAGGCCCGCGACGGCCACTGGCCGTTCCTGGAGTTCCTCGACATGCCGCTGCGCCAGAGCGTCGAGGATACCCGCCTGGCGGCGCGGCGCATGGTCGAGCGCGGCGTGGCGCTGATCGCCGTGCTCGGCGGCGACGGCACGCACAAGGCAGTGGCCGCCGAGGTCGGCGACGTCCCCCTGCTGGCGCTGTCCACCGGGACCAACAACGCCTTCCCGGAGCTGCGCGAAGCCACCGGCGCGGGGCTCGCCGGCGGCCTCTGCGCCAGCAACCGGGTGCCGCCGGAGATCGGCCTGCGACGCAACAAGCGCCTGCTGGTGCGCGAGCCGCGCTGCGGGCTCTGCGAGTGGGCGCTGGTGGACGTCGCGGTGTCGCCGCAGCCGTTCATCGGCGCCCGCGCCATCAGTCGCGCCGAAGACCTCGCCGAAGTCTTCGTCAGCTTCGCCGAACCCCACGCCATCGGCCTTTCGGCGCTTTGCGGACTGTGGTCGCCGGTGAGCCGCGAGGAGCCCCACGGCGCCTGGATGCGCCTGCATCCGGACGCCCGCGAGAGCCTGCTGGTGCCGCTGGCGCCGGGCCTGCTGGTGGGCTGCGGGGTCTCTGCCGCCGGCTACCTGCAACCCGGCGTGGCCCACGCGCCGAGCCTGTCCAGCGGGACCCTGGCGCTGGACGGAGAGCGCGAGATCGAGTTCAGCGCCACCGACCGCCCGAGCATCACCCTCGACCCTTCCGGCCCGTTCAGCGTCGATGTGCCGGCCACCCTCGCCTACGCCGCCCGCCATCGCCTGCTGGCCGGCCAGCGAACCCCGATGACCCCGTGAAGACAACCTGGAGAACAACAAGATGTCCACTCTGAGCACCGACCAACTGCTCCATGCCTACCGCGTGATGCGCACCATCCGCGCCTTCGAGGAACGCCTGCACGTCGAGTTCGCCACGGGCGAGATACCCGGCTTCGTCCACCTCTACGCCGGCGAGGAAGCCTCCGCCGCCGGCGTGATGGCGCATCTGCGCGACGACGACTGCATCGCCTCCACCCATCGCGGCCACGGCCACTGCATCGCCAAGGGCGTAGACGTGCACGGCATGATGGCGGAGATCTATGGCAAGAAGACCGGGGTCTGCCAGGGCAAGGGCGGCTCCATGCATATCGCCGACCTGGAGAAAGGCATGCTCGGCGCCAACGGAATCGTCGGCGCCGGCGCGCCGCTGGCCGCCGGCGCCGCGCTGGCGGCCAAGCTGAAAGGCAGCGATGCGGTGGCAGTGGCCTTCTTCGGCGATGGCGGCTCCAACGAAGGCGCGGTGTTCGAGGCGATGAACCTGGCCGCGGTGTGGAACCTGCCGTGCCTGTTCGTCGCCGAGAACAACGGCTATGCCGAGGCCACCGCGGCCAACTGGTCGGTGGCCTGCGACCACATCGCCGACCGCGCCGCCGGTTTCGGCATGCCCGGGGTGACCGTCGACGGCTTCGACTTCTTCGCCGTCCACGAGGCTGCCGGCGCCGCCATCGAGCGCGCCCGCGCCGGCGAGGGGCCGTCGCTGATCGAAGTCAAGCTGACCCGCTACTACGGACACTTCGAGGGCGACGCACAGACCTACCGCGATCCCGACGAAGTAAAGCACTACCGGGAAACCCGCGACTGCCTCAAGCAGTTCCGCGAACGCACCTGCCACGCCGGCCTGCTCTCCGCCAGCGACCTGGACGCCATCGACGCCGAGGTCGAGGCGCGCATCGAGGATGCCGTGCAGCGCGCGAAGAACGATCCCAAGCCGGAGCCGGACGACCTGCTGCGCGACGTCTACGTGTCCTATCCCTGAGCCGCCCGAAAACAAGAACGAGGAGAACCATCATGGCGAGAAAGATCAGCTACCAGCAGGCCATCAACGAGGCGCTGGCCCAGGAAATGCGCCGCGACCCGAGCGTCTTCATCATGGGCGAAGACAATGCCGGCGGCGCCGGCGCGCCCGGCGAGGACGACGCCTGGGGCGGCGTGCTGGGGGTCACCAAGGGCCTCTACCACCAGTTCCCCGGCCGCGTGCTGGATACCCCGTTGTCAGAGATCGGCTATGTCGGCGCCGCGGTCGGCGCCGCCACCCGCGGCATGCGCCCGGTGTGCGAACTGATGTTCGTCGACTTCGCCGGTTGCTGCCTGGACCAGATCCTCAACCAGGCCGCCAAGTTCCGCTACATGTTCGGCGGCAAGGCGGTCACCCCGCTGGTGATCCGTACCATGGTCGGCGCCGGCCTGCGCGCCGCCGCCCAACATTCGCAGATGCTCACTTCGCTATGGACCCACATCCCCGGCCTCAAGGTGGTCTGCCCGTCGTCGCCCTACGACGCCAAGGGCCTGCTGGTCCAGGCGATCCGCGACAACGACCCGGTGATCTTCTGCGAGCACAAGCTGCTCTATTCGATGCAGGGCGAGGTACCCGAGGAGCTGTACAGCGTACCCTTCGGCGAGGCGAACTTCCTCCGCGACGGCGACGACGTCACCCTGGTGACCTACGGCCGCATGGTCCACCTGGCGCTGGACGCCGCCGCCAGCCTGGCGCGCCAGGGCATCTCCTGCGAAGTACTGGACCTGCGCAGCACCAGCCCGCTGGACGAGGACAGCATTCTCGAAAGCGTGGAAAAGACCGGCCGCCTGGTGGTGGTCGACGAAGCCAACCCACGCTGCTCGATGGCCACCGACATCGCCGCGCTGGTCGCCGAACGGGCCTTCTCCGCGCTGCGCGCGCCGATCCGCCGGGTCACCGCGCCCCATACGCCGGTGCCTTTCTCCGACGCCCTGGAAGACCTCTACATCCCCGACGCGGCGAAGATCGAGGCAGCCGTGCGCCAGGCCCTGGAAGGGAGGGACGCGGCATGAGCCGGATCCATACACTGACCATGCCCAAGTGGGGCCTGTCGATGACCGAGGGTCGGGTGGACGCCTGGCTCAAGGAAGAGGGCGCGCATATCGAGAAAGGCGACGAGGTGCTCGACGTGGAGACCGACAAGATCTCCAGCAGCGTCGAGGCGCCCTTCTCGGGCGTGCTGCGGCGCAAGGTGGCGCGCGAGGACGAGACCCTGGCGGTCGGCGCGCTGCTCGGCGTGGTGGTCGAGGGCGAGGCGAGCGACGAGGAGATCGACGCACTGGTGCAACGCTTCCAGGCCGAATTCGTACCCGCCGACGAGGACGCTGGGGATAGCGGACCGGCACCGCGGAAAGTCGAGCTGGACGGGCGCCTCCTGCGCTATTTCGACCGCGGCGAGGGCGATCCGGCGCTACTGCTGATCCACGGTTTCGGTGGCGACCTGAACAACTGGTTGTTCAACCACGAGGCGCTGGCCGCCGAGCGGCGGGTGATCGCTCTAGACCTGCCGGGCCACGGCGAGTCCGGCAAGGCCCTGGTGCGCGGCGACCTCGATGAACTCAGCGGCAGCGTGCTGGCCCTGCTCGACCACCTCGACCTGGAACAGGTACACCTGGC